>NZ_SMKB01000003.1:0-105466 GCF_004348575.1 Actinomadura sp. 7K534 | reverse complement strand
GCCGGCTCCGGGGCCGCCCGCCCCGCCGCCGGTTCCGGAACCGGTGACCGGCGTGGCTCCCGGGTCCGCCCCCGCGCCAACCGTCATCGTCCCCCCACATCGCGGTTCGTGTGCTACGCGCAAGATATCCCGGATAGGGTGCCCTGGCGCTCCGAAACGCGGCGGCCCACCGCGGCCGCCCGCCGGCCGGCCCACCGGCCGGGCACCGCCGACACCCGGCTGACCAGCCCGAAGTGCTTGCGCACGGGCGGGCGAAGCGGGAGGCTGAGGTCTCGTCGGGCCGCGCGGAGTCCGTGAGGAACTGAGGATGACGCCTGACGATACGGGAACGGCCGCGCCGTCGAAGACGCGGATCGAATATCTGGAAGAACTCGGCGACGAGCTTGTCAAGCGTGGCTTCCGGGTGCGTCTCACCCTGCCCCGCGGCCAGTCGCCGAGCCTGCACGTGCTGAATCCGGACGCGTCCGCCCTCACCGAGAACATCCTGGCGGAGCAGGGCGCGGACGGCTGGTGGTACTGGTGGTCGTGGGCGGAGCGGATCGCGGCCGCAGACGACGTCGCCACCGCGGCCGACCGGGTCGCGCTGGTCCTCGCCGTCAACTGAGGCCGCCGGACAGACCGCGACGCGAGCCGCCGAGTGCGGTCGCGGAGCCGAACACTCGACGGAACCGTCCGTCCACCGGCCGGGGTGGTCTCCTGCCGCCCCGGCATGGCCCTTGCGCGCCCGCGGACCGGCCCCCGGCGCGTCCCGGAACCCGCGTCACGCGCGCCCGCGAACCGGCCCCGGCGTGCCGCGAAGCCCTCTCCGGGCGGCCGATCCCCGGTCCGGGGGAATGTTGAGCCGCCGAACATACTGCCCTCCCGAGGTGGGACGTCCTTGCCCGCCGCGTCTCATCCCGCCCCCCGCGGAACCCCGTGTCGCGCCCGTGTTGATCTCGCGTTACGTGATTGTTACGCCTGACAACAAATTGGTCGGGCGACAGGTCTGGCGCACCGGGCAAGGCCGACATAAGTTGCGGGGCACAACATTCACGCCGGTGGGCATGTGATCTCGCTCACCGGCTTGCGACCCCCTCGGCCGCGCCACGGCGGCCCACCCCAGAAAGGACCCGGGCAATGCGCAAGGGGATCCTCAGCCTGATGGCCGTCATGACGGCCGGGGCGCTCACACTCACCGCCTGCGGCGACGACGGCTCCGACGACGCCGGCGGTTCCGGCGAGGTCAAGGGCAAGGTCGGCGTGATCCTGCCCGACACCGCCTCCTCGGACCGCTGGGAGAGCTTCGACCGCCCGTACCTGGAGCAGGCGTTCAAGGCGGCCGGCGTCGAGAGCGACATCCAGAACGCGGAGGGCTCGGCCCAGCGCTTCCAGACGATCGCCGACCAGATGCTCACCAGCGGCGCCACCGTCCTCCTGCTGACCGGACTCGACTCCAACTCGGCGGCCGCGGTCCAGCGCAAGGCGCAGTCGCAGGGCGTCAAGACCATCGACTACGACCGGCTCACGCTCGGCGGCGTCGCCGACTACTACGTGTCGTTCGACAACGTCAAGGTCGGCGAGGAGATGGGCAAGGGCCTGGAGAAGTGCCTGGGTGACGAGAAGTCCAACATCGTCTACCTGAACGGCGCGCCCACCGACAACAACGCGACCCTGTTCGCCCAGGGCTCGCACAACATCCTCGACAAGAACGCCAACTACACGAAGGTCGCCGAGCAGCCCGTTCCGGACTGGAGCGCCGAGAAGGGCGCCACGCTCTTCGAGCAGATGTGGACCGAGCAGCAGGGCAAGATCGACGGTGTGCTCGCCGCCAACGACAACCTCGGCAACGCGGCCATCTCGATCCTCAAGAAGAACAAGCAGGCCGGCAAGGTCCCGGTCACCGGCCAGGACGCGACCGTCCAGGGGCTGCAGAACATCCTCGACGGCACCCAGTGCATGACGGTCTACAAGCCGGTCAAGCAGGAGGCCGACGCGGCGGCCAAGCTGGCCGTGTCCCTGATCAAGGGCGAGAAGGGCGAGACCAACGGCACCACGAACGACCCGGAGGGCAAGCGCGACGTGCCGTCGGTGCTGCTCACCCCGATCGGCGTCGACAAGGAGAACATGAAGACGGTCGTGGACGACGGGTTCGTCAAGGTCGAGGACCTCTGCAAGGGGGCCTACGCGGCCAAGTGCAAGGACGCGGGCATCCAGTAGCCGCTCCCCCCGACCTCGTGGCGGGCCCCGCACCGCTGAAGGCGCCCCGGGTACCCGGAAACCCGGGACGCCGGGGGCCCGCCACGGGCACGACGTGAACCTGGAAGGAACCACGTGGCTGAAACCGGAGACCCCGTCCTCCGCCTGACCGGGCTCAACAAGAGCTTCGGCGCCGTCCATGTACTGCACAACGTGGACTTCACGGTGCGGCTGGGCGAAGTGATGGCCCTCGTCGGCGACAACGGCGCCGGCAAGTCCACCCTCATCAAGTGCATCGCCGGCATCCACCCCGTCGACTCGGGGCAGATCGAGTTCGAGGGCCGCCCGGTCGTCATCGACGGGCCGCGCGCCGCGTCCGAACTCGGCATCGAGGTCGTCTACCAGGACCTCGCCCTCGCCGACAACCTGGACATCGTGCAGAACATGTTCCTCGGCCGCGAGCGGCGCAAGGGCCTCGTGCTCGACGAGCCGTCGATGGAGGAGGCGGCGCGCGAGACGCTCGCCCGGCTGTCGGTCCGCACCGTCAAGTCCGTCCGCCAGCAGGTCGCGAGCCTGTCCGGCGGGCAGCGGCAGACCGTCGCCATCGCCAAGGCGGCGCTGTGGGAGTCCAAGGTCGTGATCCTGGACGAGCCGACCGCCGCGCTCGGCGTCGCGCAGACCCGCCAGGTGCTCGACCTCGTCCGGCGGCTCGCCGACACCGGGCACGCCGTCGTGCTCATCTCGCACAACATGAACGACGTGTTCGAGGTGGCCGACCGCATAACCGCGCTCTACCTCGGCAGGGTCGCGGCGGACGTCGCCCGTACCGAGGTCACCCACGGCCAGGTCGTGGAACTCATCACCGCCGGCCGTTCCGGCGATCTCGGCCTCGCGCCGCAGACCGCCGCCGAGAGCATCTGAAGGGGGACCAGGTGTCCACCGACATCCCCGAAGGCAAGGAGGCCGCCTTGAAGCTGGCGGACTCGGATTTCGCAACAGACCGGCGCGAACACGACGTCAAGTCCGCGGTGCTGGAGTACTGGTACCGGCTCAAGGCGGGTGAGCTGGGCGCGCTCCCCGCCATCATCGGCCTGGCCTCGCTGTTCGTCCTGTTCACCTTCCTGAAGCCCGACACGTTCCTCAGCACGGGGAACATCGCGAACCTCTCCACGCAGGCGCTGCCGATCACGATCCTCGCCATGGGCCTGGTGTTCGTGCTGCTGGTGGGGGAGATCGACCTCTCGGCCGGTGTGGCGAGCGGTCTCTGCGCGGCGCTGATGGCCAAGCTCCTCGTCGAGAGCGGGCAGCCCTGGTACGTCGCGGTGATCAGCGCCATCGCGGCCGGCATCATCATCGGCACCGCGATCGGCTGGCTTGTCGCCGTCCTGCGCATCCCCTCGTTCGTCGTCTCGCTGGCGTTCTTCCTCGGCCTGCAGGGCTTCACGCTGTGGCTGATCGGCGAGGGCGGGACCGTCCCCGTCCGCGACGAGGTCATCGTGGCGCTCGCCACCAGGAACATGCCGATCTGGCTCGGCTGGACGCTCGCCGTCGCCTGCGCGGTCGGCTACGCCGCCACGCAGCTGCTGCGCTGGCAGCGCCAGCACGCCCGCCACCTGCACTCCAAGCCGATCGAGCTCGTGCTCATCCAGTGCGGGGTCGTCGCGGCCGTGCTGCTCGGCGCGACGTACGTGCTCAGCCTGGACCGCGCCGCCAGCCCGCTGATCGAGCTGGCCGGCATCCCGTGGGGCGTGCCGCTCGTCGGGACCCTGCTGATCGTGTGCACGTTCATCCTGGGCCGCACCTCGTTCGGCCGGCACATCTACGCCGTCGGCGGCAACGCCGAGGCCGCCCGCCGGGCCGGCATCAACGTGATCCGCATCCGGATCTCCGTCTTCATGATCTGCTCCGGGCTCGCCGCGATCAGCGGCATCCTGGCGGCGTCCCGGCTCAACTCGGTCGCGGTGAGCGCGGGGGCCGGCAACACGCTGCTGTACGCGGTCGGCGCCGCCGTCATCGGCGGGACCAGCCTGTTCGGCGGACGGGGCAAGGCCCGCGACGCGGTGTTCGGCGGGCTCGTGATCGCCACCATCGAGAACGGGCTCGGCCTGCTCGGCACCAAGGCGTACCTCAGCTTCCTCATCACCGGTGTGGTGCTGCTGCTCGCCGCCAGCATGGACGCGCTGGCCAGACGGCGGCGGTCCAACGTGGGGCGGTGACGGCGCCATGAACGCGGCCGGTGGCGCGGCGGACGCCGCGGCCGGTGCGCGAGCGGTGATCCCGTGAACACGACCGGGGAGTCCTGGGAGCCGGTGGCGCGCACCGTCGGCTCCCAGGCCGTGCCGGACGGCCTCCGGGGGCCGTCCGGCGGTTCCTGGCCGCGGAGCTCTGCTGATAACCTCACTGCTCACGACCGCCTGCCGCGCGGCGGCGGTGCGGCACGGCGGGAGCCCCTCGGCATGTCTGTGACACCAGCCCTGGACCTGCGCGGTATCGAGAAGAGCTTCGGTTCCGTCAAGGTCCTGCACGACGTCGCGTTCTCCGCCTACCCCGGCGAGGTCACCGCGCTGGTCGGCGACAACGGCGCGGGCAAGACGACGCTGGTCAAGTGCATCGGCGGCATCCACCCGTTCGACGCGGGGGAGTACCGCTTCGAGGGCCGCCCGGTCCGGATCGGCGGGCCCCGCGAGGCCACCCGCCTCGGGATCGAGATCGTCCACCAGGACCTCGCGCTCTGCGAGAACCTGGACATCGTCCAGAACCTCTTCCTCGGCCGGGAGCGGCGCCGCGGCCTCACGCTGGACGAGACCGCGATGGAGGAGATGGCCCGCACGACGCTGTCCGGCCTCGCCGTCCGCACGATGGGCTCGGTCCGGCAGCGGATCGCGACGCTGTCGGGCGGGCAGCGGCAGACCGTCGCGATCGCCCGCGCCGTCCTGTGGGACAGCAAGGTCGTGATCCTGGACGAGCCCGCCGCCGCGCTCGGCATCGCGCAGACCCAGCAGGTGCTGGAGGTCGTCCGCCGGCTCGCCGACAAGGGCCTGGCCGTCGTGCTGATCTCGCACAACATGAACGACGTCTTCGCTGTCTCCGACCGGATCGCCGCGATGTACCTCGGCCGGATGGTCGCCCAGGTGCGGACCTCCGACGTCACCCACCGGCAGGTCGTCGAGCTGATCACCTCGGGTGCCAGCGGAGAGCTGGGGCTGCGCCGATGATGAAGGGCGGCCCGTCACAAGAGGACATCCGGCGGCACAACCTCGGGACGCTCCTGCGCTTCGTGCATTTGCGCGGCCCGGCGTCGCGCGCCGTGCTCGCCGAGTCGCTCGGGCTCAACCGCAGCACGATCATGGCGCTGACCGCCGACCTCACCGCCGCCGGGCTCGTCCGCGAGGAGCTGCCGCGCGGCCCCGGCCGCCGCGCCGGGCGCCCGTCCCTCGTCGTCCGCCCCGAGTCGACCCGGGTCTACGTGCTGGCGTTCGAGGTCGGCGTCGACCGGCTCGTCGTCGCGCGCGTCGGGCTCGGCGGCGTCGTCCTGGACCGCCGCGAGGGCGTCCGGGCCCGCGGCTCCGACCCCGCTGAGCTGCTCGGCGTGCTGGTCGCCGGGGCCCGCGCGCTCGTCCGCAAGGCCGAGCGCGACGCCGTCTGCGTCGGCGCCACGCTCGGCTTCCCCGGCACCGTCCGCCGCTCCGACGACACGATCATGTTCGGCCCCAACCTCGACGTCGGGGAACTGCGGCTCGGCGACGCCCTGTCCCGCCGGCTCGGCCTCGGCATCCCCGTGTCGGTCTGCAACGACGCCAACCTCGGCGCCCTCGCCGAGCACGAGCGCGGCGCGGGCGTCGGCTGCGACAACCTCATCTACCTGCACGGCGACGTCGGCGTCGGCGGCGGCATCATCGCGCACGGGCGGCTGCTCGGCGGCGACGAGGGCTTCGGCGGCGAGATCGGCCACATGATCATCAATCCGGGCGGGCGGCTCTGCGCCTGCGGGTCGAAGGGCTGCCTGGAGGCCGAGGTGGGGGAGCGGACGCTGCTCGCGCACGCCGGCCGCGAGGAGTCCCCCGACCAGCCGGGCCGCGACGCGGTCCGCGCCGTCGTCGCCGCCGCCGACGCCGGGGACATCGTCGCCCGGGAGGCGCTGCAGCGGGTCGGCAGCTGGCTCGGCCTCGGCGTCGCCAACCTGGTGAACGTCTTCAACCCCGGGATGGTCGTCTTCGGCGGGACGCTCCGCGACATCTACCTCGGCGCCGCCGCGCAGATCCGCAGCGTCATGGCGACCGGCGCGCTCGCGGCGCCGCGCGAGCGGGTCAAGCTGCGCACCGCCGCCCTCGGCGACGACACGACCCTCGTCGGCGCCGCCGAGTTCGCGTTCGCGGAGGTCCTGGCCGACCCGGTCCAGGTCCTCACCCGGCTGCGCGCCCCGGAGGCCGTTCCCTGAACGGCCCGTGGCCGCCGCCCGCGCGCCGGTTCACGGCCTGCGGGTGGGGTTCACGGCGTCGGACTCGGCGGGGGTGTCCGGGCGGGGCCGCTGGGGCGCGTCCTCGTCGGCCAGCTGCCGTTCGTACTCGGTGATGCCCAGGCCGTCCTCGCTCTCCTCCGGTTCCTCGATCCGCAGCCCCTCGGGCGGGTCGGTCACGTACTCCTCGGTCAGGCCGATCTCCAGGTCCTGGTCGTCGTCGCCCATCTCGTCGACGTCCTCGCGGAAGTCGCGGCTCTCACCGGGCTCGCGTGCCCGCATGCCTCCTCCTCGGTCCGTCTCGGTTCCGCTGATCGGACCGGTATCCCCGCTGGGACGCGGCCTACTCGCGGTCGCGGACGGCGACGAGCCCGCCGAGTACGCCCACGTACGCGGTCCCGTCCGGGCCGAGGGTGATGGGCGCCCAGTTGTTGTCGAACCACTTCCCGGGGCCCGTCAGCACCTTGTAGACGGTCCGGCCCGTGTGGACGTCCACCGCCGTCAGGTACCAAGCGTCGATGAGGTCGTTGCGGGGCTCCTTCGTGTACAGGTAGAGCAGCCCGGCGGGGACCGACACCTTCGGGACGGTGGAGAGCGAACGCTCCTTGCTCGTCCAGACGGTCTCGCAGCCGCTCCCGCCCGGCTTCACGTCCACGCGGCTGACCCCGCCCACCGACGACCCGCCCGGCGGCAGCTCGAAGAAGTTGCGGTAGCCGTAGTTGTTCTCCACGAAAAGGCTGCTGCCGTACCCGACGAGCGAGTTGTCCGTGGCGCTCGCCCCGCTTCCGAACACGGGGATCTGGCACACCAGCCCGCCGTCGGCCCTGCGGCGGACGATCACGTGCATGCGGTCGTCGGCGTTGTCGGTGATGGCCACGTATCCGTCGCCGAAGTAGGTGGGCGTCGTCCCCGAGCCCTGGTCGATCTGGCCCGGCTTGCGTCCGCTTCCCCTGTCGTACGGCTCGCGCCAGATGACCTCGGGCGTGCCGTCCTCATCAGCCCGCATCTGGTAGAGCGCGTGGTCGGACACGATCGAAAGGCCGTCCTCGGACGCCGCGAACGAGTTCTGGATGCTCTCGCCTTGGAGCCGCGTCATCCGGACGGTGCCGGAATCGGGGTCGACGGTGCCGATCCGCCCGTTCCGCGTGATCCACCAGATGAGGCCGCTCCAGTCCGGGCCGACGGCGGTGACGGGGTCGCACTCGCCCGCGGGCCACGGATTAGTCCAGGTGGCGCAGTCGTGCGGGAGGTACCGGCTGAGATCCCAGTCATCGGTCACCGTGAAGCGCCACTTGCCGTCCGGGCCCTTCTCGTGGGCGAACCGCCGCAGATGGAACGCCGAGTCCGCGAGGACGGCGCGGTCCTGCGGGTCCAGGTAGTAGTACGCCCCGCCCGACGTGTCGGTGAGCACCTTGTCCAGGCTCAGCGAGAAGACCGCCTGGACCGTGGACGGCCTGGGCGGCAACTCGTGGGTGGCGAGGTCCTTCAGCGTCCTGGGGTCGATCAGCCGCAGCATGAAGTTCTGCCCGCGCGTGCACTGCGCCACGATCAGACCCGTCCTGCGGGCGAACGTCACCGTCGAGCACAGGCCCGGCAGGCCGCCGCCCTTCGCCTCGTTGAGAACCTCAGGGTTGCGACCGAGCGGTCCTAGGAACGGGTACGTGTCCGACGCGTAACTGTCGGCGTGCATGGACGACAACCCCACGGGCCCCTGGTGCGGGTTGGCCGGAACGGGACGTCCCTCCAGCGGCTTCGGCGTGGCGGGCCCGCCGACGTAGGCCGGGACGAAACCGCGGCCGGGACCGTCCGGGATCGGGTCGGCCTCCGCCGGGACGGCGGCCACCGACATACCGGCGGCCACAGCGACGGAAAGGAGGGCGGCGAGCAAGGGTCTGCGCATTGGGGCTCCTGGACGGCGGGCTGAGTGCGGGCTCCTGGACGGGCTCGGGCGGCCCCGGTCGCGCCCTCCGGGACGAATCCTCCGCGCAAAGGGTGATCGTTCACGGTGCCCCGATGGTTACCATCCGGGCATGGGCGTACAAGCAGTGATCTTCGACTGGGGCGGCACGCTGACCCCGTGGCACGACCTCGAACTGGCCGACATGTGGCGCGCGATCTGCTCCGCCCACCTCCCCCCGGACGACGTCGAGAAGGCCGCGACGGCGCTCGCCGACGCGGAGCTGGAGCTCTGGCGCCGCGGCACCGACGAGCACCGCAGCGCCACGCTCGCCGAGGCGTTCGAGATGGCCGGCGTCCGGCCCACCGAGGAGCTGCTGGCGACGCACTTCGAGACGTGGACCCCGCACACGCACACCGACCCCGCCGTCCCCGGCCTGTTCAGCACCCTCCGCGAGCAGGGCATCCGGATCGGCGTCCTGTCGAACACCATCTGGTCCCGCGAGTGGCACGAGCGCGTGTTCGCCCGCGACGACGTCCTCGACCTGCTCGACGGCGCCGTCTACTCCAGCGAGATCCCCTGGACCAAGCCGCACGCCAACGCCTTCCGCGCCGCCATGGACGCGGTCGGCGCCACCGACCCCGCCTCCTGCGTCTTCGTCGGCGACCGGCCCTACGACGACATCCACGGCGCCAAGTCGGCGGGGCTCCGCGCGGTCCAGATCTGGCACCAGACCACCCACGCGTTCGAACGCCCCGGCCTCACCCCGCCCGACGCGGTGATCCACGGCCTCGACGAGCTGCTTCCCCACATCGAACGCTGGATCTAGGCGGGCGGCCTCTGGGCGGTGATCAGGTCGCGTGAGATGGCCTGGTCCACGCGGTGCCGGAAGCCGCGGTAGGCATCGGAGTCCTGGACGTGGAGACCGCTGGAGGCAAGGATCTCCGCGATGTCCTCCCGGCGCCCCACGAAGGTGTTCCAGGAGATGCCGATCGCGCCGCCCGGACGGAGCAGCCGGGCCCATTCCGGCACGGCCGCGGCCAGCAGCTCGACCGGGCTCCGCGAAAGCTGCGGCTTCCCCTTGCCCGACGTTCGTCCGCCCTTGGGACGGCTGCCGTGCTGCACGCCGTACGGGGCGTCGGTGACGATCAGGTCGAAGGAGGCCGGGCGGAAGAACCGTCCGGCCTCCAGGGAGTCGGCGTGCACGACGGTGATCTCCATCGTCTCGCCGCCCTTGTAGCGCTCCTTCGACGCGCCGAGCGTGACGTGCAGGCGGCGTCCGACGACGGACCTCTCCCGCCGCACGTTGGCGACCTCCGCCCGGTGCTTGACCCGGTTGTTCTTCAGCCACGTCTTGATGAAGGCCGCGTAGGCGTCGAAGTCCTTGCCGTCGATGTCCATCCCGGCAGCGTCCAGGCCGTACATCATGGCCTGGTTGAGGGTGGTGCCGCGGCCGCACATGGGGTCGAGCACGCGGGGACGGCCGGTGACCAGGTCCATGGGGGAGTCGGCCGCCATGGCGGTGACGTTCAGCAGGAGCTTGGTGAAGTACTCGTTCGTCTTGCCGGAGTACTTCTGGATGGTGAGCAGGTCACTGCCGAACAGGTCGAGAGGCTTGAGCGCGACCGGCCGCAGGAGGTCGCCCTCCATCTGGAACAGCGCATAGAGCGACGACAGGTTCGACAGAAGGCGGATGTCCTGTTCCGTCAGGTCGTCGGCGGAGAACGTCACATACGGGACGCCCCCGATCTCCGTCTCCTCGATGTCCCGGACGCGCCCGCCCAGCGCCCGTTCGCTGAACACCGCCAGCTCGGCCTTCACCAGGCCGGCGGCGGCCTGTGCATAGACCCGGTTGTGGGAGGGGGAGACGAGAAGGCCGTACGCGGTCATCCGCTGGACATTAACAGCAGCGGCGACCTCGGCGGTGCGGGTCACGACGAGAGCGGAGACCGCCGGAACGCGTTCCGGCGGTCTCGCACGGCCCATGTGCGGGCCGTTCCCTTCTCGGTCAGGCCGCCCGGTCAGGCCGCCCGGGCCGGCCGCGCCTTCCCGTCGGCGGCGTCGGCCGCGGCGGGCAGGGCACGCCGCCCCGCCGGAAGCTCCGGCGTCGCCCCGTCGGCACCTCCGGCGGGGGCCTCCACCGGGGGCAGGTCGGGCAGGTGGCGGGCGGCGGCGTTCAGCAGCCGCTGGACGCTGCTCCGGAGACTGGCGAGGTCGGCGCGCGCCACATCGGCCTGCGCCTGGGCCCTGCGCGCCTGGCGGCGCGCCGCGTCGCGCTCGGCCGCCAGCCGGGTCAGCTGTTCGTGGTAGGCGGCCCGCAGCTCGTCGAGAGCGTTTCCCTCTGGAACGTTGCTCATGCTGATCTGGACTCCTCCCCCGAGTGATCCCTCTGCAGGGACAAACGTCACTGATCGGACGCTTCCTTCCCGGGGTGCGGAAGATCACTCACCCGGCACGGGACGCGGCGACCGCGCCGCCGGCGGCAGTCCGGGGAACGCGTCCGCCGGCGCCGGAAGGCCCGTCTTCGAACGCCAGGCCGCGGACCGCGCCCGGGCCCGCCGCGCGCCGTCCGCGGCGAAGGCCCGCAGGTCGGGGGAGGAGGCGCCGGCGAGGGCGACGTAGGCGGGCACGAGATCGTCCTCCAGCGCCGCCGCCAGCCGGGCCGCGCTGCGGGCGGACGTGACCTTGACGGGCAGCCGGTAGGCGGCCGCGCCGGCGATCGGCTCGGCGGGCTCCCCGGAGTCGTCGGACAGGATCGAGACCAGGGCGTCCCGCCGGGCGCGGTGGTCGTTCCAGACGGCCGTCGCCGTCATCCTGAGCGATCCGCGCAGGCGGGCGCCGAGCACCCCGTACCCGTAGACGGCCGCGTGCTCGGCCCCGAGCGCCGTCCGGACCGCCTCGGCACCGGACTTCGACCGGACGGGCGGAGGCTCGCCCGACGCGAGCATCGCGTGCCCCGCCTCGCAGGCGCCGATGCTGGCCAGCAGCTGCGCCAGCGCGGGGGCCGCCTTCGCCGCGTCGGCCGTCCGCGCCTGCGCCGCCCGGTCCTCCGCGTCGCGCAGCGCGTCCAGGAGCCCGCCGCCGTCCGGGAGCGGGAGCGCGCTCGGCGCCGGGATCGCGCCGCCCTCGTCGGCCCGGTCGCCGGAACCGGGAACGTAGTGGCGCTTCAGCACGGCGAGGTGCTCGCGGTGATGGGCGAGGACGAGGTCCAGCCGCGCGGCGAGCGAGGCGTCCGCCGCCTTGGCCGCCTCGTAGGTCGCGACCAGGTTCTGCTCGGACGCGATCGCCCCGGCCAGCGTCGGCACGTCCTTGTGCGGGCGGGTCTCGGCGGCGCAGCCCGCCGCCGGCAGGAGGAGCGCGGCGCCGCCCAGCACGGCGCCCCGGCCCAGCAGCGCGCGGCGGGACACGGCTCCCGGCAAGCGCGGCACGGCCTCTGGCAAGGGAGTCTCCTCACCCGACGGTGTGGTGGTGGCGGCCCGCTGCGGTCCCGGTCCCGGACGCGCCCATCAGGCCAGCTCAAGCATTCCATATCCGGCGCGCCGGTGACGCGTCCGAAAAACCGCCGCGGTCTCCGGCTGTCGATAGTCTTGAGTTGTCAACGGATGAGCGGCGACGCCCGCGACCGCAGGCGGACAACAACAGGAGGAGGGTCCCATGAGCGTCGAGTCCCGCGGTGGCCGCGCTCAAGGGGGGCGCGAGCAGGAGGGGCGGCAGGCCCGGCAGGACCGGGGCCCGCGCGAGCACTCCGCGGCGCGCCCGGCGCGCGGCACCGCCGTCACCGAGCTGACCCGGCTCCTCGCGCCGGCGGTGCGGAAGGCGGGCTTCGACCTGGAGGAGGTCGACGTGCGGCCCGCCGGGCGCCGCCGCCTGGTCAAGATCGTCGTGGACGGTGACGACGGGGTCGGCCTCGACGACGTCGCCCGGCTGAGCGAGACGGCCTCCGCCCTGCTCGACGAGTCCGACGTCATGGGGACCTCGCCCTACGTGCTGGAGGTGACCTCCCCCGGCGTCGACCGCCCCCTCACCGAGCCGCGGCACTGGCGCCGCGCCGTCGGCCGGCTGGTCGTCGCGCCGCTGGCCGAGGGAGGCCAGATCGAGGGCCGCGTGGTGGCGGCCGACGACGAGAGCGTCGAGATCGACGTCGTCCAGAAGCGCCGGGGCAAGGGAGCCGGGGCGAAGGGCGGCGGCGGGTCCGCCGGGTCCGGAACCCCCTCCGGCGGGTCCGGGGGGAAGTCGCGCCAGAAGGGAAAGACCCCCGGGGCGGAGACCGTGCGGCGCCGGTTCCGCCTCGGCGAGCTGGGGCGCGGCCGCATGCAGGTGGAGTTCAAACCTCTTTCCGGGCGGTCTGCGGGGCAGTCCCCCCAGAAGGACTCGCCACTTGGGGCTGAGGGAACGCGTTCTCCGGCTGAGCCGGACTAGAGGGGGGAACCTCGTGGACATCGACATGACGGCCCTACGGGGCCTGGAGAGCGAGAAGGACATCTCGCTGGAGGTGGCCGTCAAGGCCATCGAGGACGCCCTGCTGATCGCCTACCACCGGACGGAGGGCGCGGCGGCGAAGGCGCGCGTCGAGCTGGACCGGCAGAGCGGGCACGTCACGGTCTGGGCGACCGAGACAGACGAGGAGGGCAACGCCCTCCGCGAGTACGACGACACCCCGACCGGATTCGGCCGCATCGCGGCGACCACCGCCAAGCAGGTCATCCTGCAGCGGCTGCGGGACGCCGAGGACGAGCTGACGTTCGGCGAGTACGCCGGCCGCGAGGGCGACATCGTCAGCGGCATCATCCAGCAGGGCAAGGACCCGCGGAACGTGCTGGTCGACCTCGGCAAGATCGAGGCCGTGCTGCCGCCGCAGGAGCAGGTCCCCGGCGAGCACTACGACCACGGGGACCGGCTGCGCGCCTACGTGGTGCAGGTCCGCAAGGGCCACCGCGGCCCGTCGGTGCAGCTGTCGCGGACGCACCCGAACTTGGTGCGCAAGCTGTTCGCGCTGGAGGTCCCGGAGATCGCCGACGGGACGGTGGAGATCGCGGCCATCGCCCGCGAGGCCGGCCACCGCACCAAGATCGCGGTGCGCTCGCGCAAGGCGGGCGTGAACGCCAAGGGCGCCTGCATCGGCCCGCTCGGCAGCCGGGTCCGCAACGTGATGGCCGAGCTGCACGGCGAGAAGATCGACATCGTGGACTGGTCCGAGGACCCCGCGGAGTTCGTCGGGAATGCCCTGTCGCCCGCGCGGGTTTCCAATGTCGAGGTGGTCGACGCCGACGCCCGGGTCGCCCGGGTCGTCGTGCCCGACTACCAGCTGTCCCTCGCCATCGGCAAGGAGGGGCAGAACGCCCGTCTCGCCGCGCGGCTGACCGGCTGGCGGATCGATATCCGGTCCGACACCGAGCCGGAGCAGGCCGCGGCGAAGTCCGGCGAGGCCGGCGATTCTGGATCTTCTGCTCCGGAGGCGCATGCGACCGGCCCCGCCGACGCGTCGGCGCGGTAGACTCATGAAACGTGGCCGGGCGGCCTCTATGCGCACGTGTGTTGGCTGCCGGGTTCGCACGGTCAAATCCGGCTTGCTGCGCCTGGTGGTGGTCGAGGGCGTCATCGTCCCCGATCCCCATGGGCGGCTGCCGGGGCGGGGTGCGCATCTGCATCCCGACCTGGGATGCCTCGAGCTCGCAGAGCGACGTCGGGCGTTCCCGAGGGCGTTCCGCGTCCCGGGCCCGCTCGACGCCGGTGCGCTGCGAGCGCGGCTTGCGGCACACGCCGCGCGGCAGCAGGATGGCCAAATGGTAAGCGACGTCTAGTCGGAAGCAGGTCGAGATTGCTATGAGCGCTCGATGAGCACGCCGCGATGAGTACGGCAAGTTAGCGACGGTCCGGAGGCCGCACCCCCGGACCGAGTAGGGAGTGCAGTGGCGAAGGTCCGGGTTTATGAACTCGCCAAGGAGTTCGGTGTAGAGAGCAAGGTCGTCATGGCCAAGCTCCAGGAAATGGGCGAGTTC
The DNA here is from genome assembly GCF_004348575.1 of Actinomadura sp. 7K534. NCBI lineage: Bacteria > Bacillati > Actinomycetota > Actinomycetes > Streptosporangiales > Thermomonosporaceae > Actinomadura > Actinomadura sp. 7K534. The sequence continues at coordinate 90,939 of NZ_SMKB01000003.1, read as the reverse complement.
GTACGGTCGGCGTCCTCCACGATTGAGGCGCCGGTCGTTCGCAGGCTGACAGAAGCCTTCTCAAATTCTTCCTCTCCCAAGCAGGGGGACAAGCGGGCCGCGCCGAAGAAGCCTTCGGCGCCGCGGCCCGCCGCGCCGCGTCCGGGACCGTCCGGCGGCGGCGCATCCGATTCCCAGAGCGCCCGTCCGCAGGCCCCGCGGCCCGCGGCGCCGCGTCCGGCCGCGCCGCGGCCGGGCCCCGGCGGCCAGGGCGGCCAGGGCGGCCCCGGCGGCCAGGGCGGCGCCCCGAAGCCGGGCCCGCGCCCGCCGGTCCCGCCGGCGCCGGGCACGCAGGTGGACGCCCCCGCGGCGCAGGGCCCGAGCGCCCCGCCCGCGGCCGGTCCGGCCGGTCCGGGCGGTTCCGCCTCGGGCGGCGCAGGAACCGGTACCGCCGGTCCCGGCGGCCGTGCGCCCGGCGGCCCGAAGCCGGGTCCCCGCGCGCCCAAGCCGGGTCCGCGTCCCGGCCCCCGCCCCGCAGGCGGCGGCCGCGGCCCCGGTGGCCCGCGTCCGGGCAACAACCCGTTCAGCTCCAACGCCAGCGGCATGGGCCAGGCGCCCAAGCCCGGCCCGCGCCCCGGTCCGCGTCCGGGCGCCGAGCGTCCCGACCGGGGTGACCGCCCCGGTGGCGACCGTCCCGGCGGCCCGCGTCCCGGTGGCCCGCGTCCCGGCGGTCCCGCCGGTGCCGGCGGCCCGCGGCCGAGCCCGGGCGGCATGCCGCCCCGGCCGGGCGGCCCGCGTCCGAGCCCGATGAACATGCCGTCCTCGCGGCCGGCCGCTCCCGGCCGGGGCGGTCCCGGCGGTGGCGGCGGCGGTGGCCGCGGTCCGGGCGGCGGCGGTCGCGGTCCCGGCGGCGGTGGCCGCGGGCCCGGTGGCGGCGGCCGTCCCGGCGGCGGCTTCGGCGGTCCCCGCACGGGTGCCGGCGGCCGTCCCGGCGGTGGCTTCGGTCCCCGTCCCGGTGGCGGCGGCCGCGGTCGCGGCGGTACGCAGGGCGCGTTCGGCCGTCCCGGCGGACGTCCCGCACGCGGACGCAAGTCGAAGCGGGCGCGTCGTCAAGAGTTCGAGAACATGCAGGCGCCCGCCGTCGGCGGTGTCTCGGCTCCGCGCGGCAACGGCAGGACGATCCGGCTGCCGCAGGGCGCGTCCCTGACCGACTTCGCCGAGAAGATCGGCGCCAACCCGGCGTCGCTCGTCGCGATCATGATGCACCTCGGCAAGATGGTCACCGCGACCCAGTCGGTCGACCCCGACGACCTGCTGGCCCTCGGGCTGGAGCTGGACTTCGACGTCCAGGTCGTCAGCCCCGAGGACGAGGACCGCGAGCTGCTCGAGTCGTTCGACATCGAGTACGGCGAGGACGAGGGCGGCGAGGAGAACCTGCTGCCCCGGCCGCCGGTGGTCACCGTCATGGGCCACGTCGACCACGGTAAGACCAAGCTGCTGGACGCCGTCCGGTCCGCCAACGTGCAGGCCGGCGAGGCCGGCGGCATCACCCAGCACATCGGCGCCTACCAGGTCGAGACCGAGGTCGACGGCGAGGACCGCAAGATCACCTTCATCGACACCCCGGGTCACGAGGCGTTCACCGCCATGCGCGCCCGCGGTGCCGACACCACCGACCTGGTGGTGCTGGTGGTCGCCGCGGACGACGGCGTCAAGCCGCAGACCACCGAGGCGATCGACCACGCCACCGCGGCGGGGGTCCCGATCGTCGTCGCGGTCAACAAGATCGACGTCGAGGGCGCCGACCCGAACAAGGTCCGGGCCCAGCTGACGGAGTACGGCCTGGTCGCCGAGGAGTTCGGCGGCTCGACCATCTTCGTGGACGTGTCGGCCAAGCAGCGCGAGAACATCGACGGGCTGCTGGAGGCGATCATCCTGACCGCCGACGCCGAGCTCGACCTGAAGGCCAACCCCGACATGCCCGCCCAGGGCTCGGCCATCGAGGCCCACCTGGACAAGGGCCGGGGCGCCGTGGCGACCGTGCTGGTGCAGCGCGGCACGCTGCAGGTCGGCGACTCGATCGTCTGCGGCGTGGCCAACGGCCGCGTCCGGGCGATGCTCGACGAGAACGGCAACAACGTCACGGAGGCGGGCCCGTCCCGTCCGGTGATGGTGCTCGGCCTCGCGGCCGTGCCCGGTGCCGGGGACAACTTCCTGGTCGTCGACGACGACCGGGTCGCCCGGCAGATCGCCGACAAGCGGGTGGCGCGCAAGCGCAACGCCGAGCTGCTCAAGAGCCGCAAGAGCAGCTCCCTCGAGGAACTGTTCAAGGACTTCCAGGAGGGCAAGCGGGAAGAGCTCCTGCTCATCCTCAAGGGCGACGTGTCCGGTTCGGTCGAGGCGCTGGAGGACTCGCTCCTCAAGATCGACGTGGGCGACGAGGTCAGCCTGCGGATCATCCGCCGCGGTGTCGGCGCGATCACGCAGGACGACGTCAACCTGTCGCTGGCGTCCGAGGAGGGCGCGGTCATCCTCGGCTTCAACGTGCGGCCCGAGCGCAACGCGCAGGAACTGGCCGACCGCGAAGGCGTCGACATCCGGTACTACTCGATCATCTACCAGGCGATCGAGGAGATCGAGGCGGCCCTCAAGGGCATGCTCAAGCCGGAGTTCGAGGAGGTCCAGCTCGGCACCGCCGAGGTCCGGGAGATCTTCAAGGTCCCGCGGATCGGCAACGTCGCCGGGTCGATGGTCACCTCGGGCACGATCCAGCGCAACGCCAAGGCGCGACTCGTACGCGACGGCGTCGTGGTCGCCGACAACCTCACGGTGTCGTCGCTGCGCCGCTTCAAGGACGACGCCACCGAGGTCCGCGAGGGCTTCGAGTGCGGTATCGGCGTGGGCTACAACGACATCAAGCTCGGCGATGTCATCGAGTGCTTCGAGATGCGGGAGAAGCCCCGCACCTGAGCACCGGCGCGGGCGGCCGGCCGTCTTCGACAAATGATCGTTTAATCAGGTGACACGACGCCAGGCGGATCTTCTAGCCTGGCGTCCGTCATGCCCGGCCCGTTCCGCCGCCGGCCGCCGCACCGGCCCCGGCGCGCGGCGCCGCGGGCCGGGAACACGGCGGGTGACCACCGTCGTTTCATCATCGAGAATGCCGAGGTGATCGACCAGGTGTACGTGGGTGCGCTGACGCTCGACCTGCTGCTGGGGGACGTCCAATCGCTGAAGCAGAAGCGGTCCGTCCTCCGGCCCATCATCGCCGAGGTGCAGAAGCACTTCCCGGCGGTGGCCGTCGCCGAGACCGGCGGCAACGACCTGTACCGCAGGGCGGAGATCGGGGTGGCGGTGGTGTCCGGCACCGCGGCCAACTGCACCCAGGTGCTGGACCGGTGCGAACGGCTGGTCGCCGGGCGGCCGGAGATCGAGCTGCTGTCCGCCCGGCAGCGGCTGTTCCATGATGAGGACTGAGCGGCGGGTCCGCCCCCCGCGGCGGCCGCAGGCCGGCCGAGGCCGCTCGGCCCTCACGTAACCATAGAAAGGGAGTGCGATCATGGTGGACGCAGCTCGGGCGCGCAAGCTCGCCGACCGCATCCAGCAGATCGTGGCCGAGATGCTGGAGAGGCGGATCAAGGATCCGCGGCTCGGCTTCGTGACCGTGACGGACACCCGCATCACCAACGACCTGCGCGACGCGACCGTGTACTACACGGTGTACGGGTCCGACGGCGAGCGCGCGGAGACGGCCGCCGCGCTGGAGAGCGCCAAGGGCGTCATCAGGTCCGAGGTGGGCAGGAAGACCGGTGTCCGGCACACGCCCAGCATCACCTTCGTCATGGACTCCCTGATGGAGAACGCCGCCCACATCGACGACCTGCTGGCCAAGGCCCGCGCCAAGGACGCCGAGGTCGCGAAGGCGGCGCAGGGCGCTTCCCCGGCCGGTGAGGCGAATCCCTACCGGGTGCCCGGTTCCGACGACGAGGACGTCGACGACGACCTCGACGACGAGGACGAGGACGACGAGGACGACGAGGACTTCGACGGCCACGACATCGCGGAGGACGGTGAGGACGGCCGTCCCGGACGCCCGTCGTCGTGAGCGGGACGGAGAGGCGCGCGGAGGCGCCGGGCGCCGGCCGCCCCGCGGAGTGGCTGCTGCACGACGCTGACGGCCATTCCGCGAGCGGCCACGACATCGTTCCGCGCGGCGTGGGCGGCGGGCTCGCCGGCGGACGTGGTGGCGGACTCGGCGGCGGCGGGCCCGTACCGGCCCTGCCGCCGGAGCCCGCCGTGCCGTCCGCGCCCCCAGTGCCGTCCGAACCCCCGGCGCCGTCCGAACCCAGGGGACCGCACGGCCGGGGCGCGCCCGTGGACTCCGCCGCGGCCGACCCGGGCTCCGACCCGGCGGGCGGACCCGCGATGCAGGCCGCCGACCTGGAATGGGACCGGGCGGTCGAGCTGATCCGCGGTGCCGGAGAGGTCTGCCTCGCCTGCCACGTGGCGCCGGACGGCGACGCGCTCGGCTCCATGCTCGCGCTGGCGCAGGCCCTCCGCGCGCTGGGCAAGCGCTGCCTGGCGTCCTTCGGCGAACCGTTCGCGGTCCCGGCGATCCTGCGGTTCCTGCCCGGTCAGGAACTGCTGGTCGAGCCGGCCCGGATGCCCGCCGCCCCGGGCCTGATGATCTCGCTGGACGCGGCCGGGCAGGCGCGGCTCGGCTCGCTCGCCGAGCCCGCGGCGCGCGCCGGCGCCCTCATCGTCGTCGACCACCACGCGTCCAACACCGACTTCGGCGGGGTACGGCTGGTCGATCCGGACGCCGCCGCAACGGCGGTCCTGGTCGAGGAGTTGATCCGCCGGCTCGGCGTCCCGCTCGACCGCGACATCGCTCAGGGCCTGTACGCGGGGCTCGCCAGCGACACCGGCTCGTTCAAGTACCCGTGCACGACCCCCGAGGTCCACGACCTGGCGGGACGGCTGCTGACCGCGGGCGTCCGGCCCGAGGCGGTCAGCCGGGAGCTGTGGGACCGGGCGCCGTTCGGCTACCTCCAGGTCCTCGCGGGCGCGCTGGCGCGGGCCCGGCTGGAGCGCGACGCCGCGGGCGGCCGCGGCCTGGTCTGGACGACGATCGCGCGCTCCGACCGGGATGCCCGCGACGTCCCCTACGACCAGCTCGAAGGGGTCATCGACCAGCTCCGGCGCACCGACGAGGCCGAGGTCGCCGTCGTGTGCAAGGAGGACGACCGCGGCGACTGGTACGTCTCCACCCGCTCCAAGGGCTCGGTCGACGTCGGCCGCGCCTGCGTGGAGCTCGGCGGGGGCGGGCACCGCACCGCCGCCGCGTTCACCATGGGCGGCGAGCCCGCCTGCATCATCGACCGGCTGCGCGCCGCGCTGCGCGTGCCCGGAGACCGTGCCGACTGACCTTCTCGGAGCGCGTGTGGACAACTCGGACAACTCGGGGCTCGTCATCGTGGACAAGCCCGCCGGCTGGACCTCGCACGACGTGGTCGGCCGGATGCGGCGGCTGGCGAAGACCCGGCGCGTCGGGCACGCGGGGACGCTGGACCCGATGGCGACCGGCGTCCTCGTCCTCGGCATCGGCAAGGCGACCCGCCTGCTGGGGCATCTGGCGCTGACCGAGAAGGGCTACGACGCCACGATCCGGCTGGGGGAGTCGACCAACACCGACGACGCCGAGGGCGAGATCACCGCGACCGCGTCCGCCGCGCGGGTCGCCGACGAGGCCCTGCACGCGGGGATCGCGGAGCTGACCGGCCCCATCCGGCAGGTTCCGCCCCAGGTCAGCGCGATCAAGGTGAACGGGGAGCGGGCCTACAAGATGGCCCGCAAGGGCGAGGAGGTCGCCCTCACCGACCGGCCGGTGACCGTGCACGACTTCACGGTCACCGCGATCCGCCGCGACGGCGACGTGATCGATGTCGACGCGTCCATCGCCTGCTCGTCCGGCACCTACATCCGCGCGCTGGCGCGGGACCTCGGCGCGTCCCTCGGCTGCGGAGGCCATCTCACGGCGCTGCGCCGCACCCGCGTCGGGCCCTACGATCTCGGCATGGCGCGGACGCTCGACCGGCTCGGCGAGAAGCTGGAGATCCTGCCGATGGCGGGCGCCGTCGCCGCGGTGTTCCCGCGCCGGGACGTCTCCGCCGACGACGCCCGCAAGGTCGCGCACGGCGGCCGCCTCCCGGCGGCGGGGCTCGGCCCGGGGCCGGTGGGCGTCTTCGCGCCCGACGGCTCGCTGCTGGCGCTGGTCGAGGAGAAGGGCGGCGTCGCCAGGCCGCTGGCGGTCTTCGCGTCCTGACCGCCGCGCCGCCCACGTGGTGCGCGTCACGGGACCAAAGCGGTGACGGCTGAACCTACGGCCAAGTAACCTACGTAACCGTAGGTTGGTTGGGTAGGAGGTGTCCGTGACCACTCTGAACGATCATCACCCCCCGGTGGCGTCCCCGACCCGCCCGCGGCTGCGCGGCTGGCTGCACATCGGCGCGTTCCCCGCGGTGCTCGTCGCCGGGCTGGTGCTCGTCGCGCTCGGCCCGAGCGTCCAGGCCCGGCTCGCGTCGGCGGTGTACGTGGCGACATCGGCGATGCTGTTCGGGATCTCGGGCACGTACCACCGGCAGACCTCGCACCGGATCATCGAGATCCTGCGCCGCTTCGACCACGCCAACATCTACCTGATCATCGCCGGGACCTACACGCCGTTCGCGGTCCTCGCGCTGGAGGGCGGCGTGCGCGTCGCCGTCCTGGCCATCGTCTGGACGGGCGCCGTCGCGGGCGTCCTCTTCCGGACGCTCTGGGTCGAGGCCCCCCGCGCCCTCTACGTGACGCTGTACATCGTCCTGGGCTGGGTGGCGGTGCTCTTCCTGCCGCAGTTCCTGTCGGGTGCGGGCGTCGTCGCCTGCCTCATGGTCGCGACCGGCGGCATCTGCTACAGCGTCGGGGGAGTCGTGTACGGGCTGCGCCGCCCCAACCCCTCGCCGGACTGGTTCGGGTTCCACGAGGTCTTCCACGCCTGCACGCTCGCGGCCTACATCCTGCAGTACATCGCGGTGTCTCTGGTCGTATACCAGTCGGGCTGACACGGGGACCCCTGAATGCGACGGTGCCCGCCCTCGCATGGCACCCTTAAGGACGACAGCAAAGACCGGGCACGGACGTCCTACGCAGGGAGAGAATGGTGCGGCGCTGGAATGGCCTCGACGAGGTTCCCGCAGAGTGGGGCCGTTCAGTGATCACGATCGGCGTGTTCGACGGGGTCCACCGCGGACACCAGCGGATCGTGGGCACCGCCGTGGAGGAGGCGCGCCGCCGCGGCCTGCGCTCGGTGGTCATCACCTTCGACCCGCACCCCGACGAGGTCGTCCGCCCCGGCACCCATCCGCCGCTGCTCGCCGGCACCAGGCGCCGCATCGAGCTGCTGGAGGGCCTCGGCGCCGACGCCGTCGTCGTCGTGCCGTTCACGCTCGAACTGTCGAAGATGGCCCCGGACGACTTCGTCCAGTCGGTCCTGGTGGACCGCCTCCACGCGGCCCACGTGATCGTCGGCGAGGACTTCCGCTTCGGCCACAAGGCCAAGGGCGACGTCGCGCTCCTGCGCGAACTCGGCGACAAGTACGACTTCACGGCCGAGGGCATGCCGCTGGTGGCCAACGACGACACGATCTCCTCCACCTACATCCGCGGGCGGCTCGAAGCGGGCGAGGTCGAGGCGGCGGCGCGGGCGCTCGGCCGCCCGCACCGCGTCGAGGGCGTCGTCGTGCGCGGCCACCAGCGGGGCCGCGCGCTGGGCTTCCCCACGGCCAACCTCGAGACCCCGCCGCAGAGCGCGATCCCCGCGGACGGCGTCTACGCCGGCTGGCTGGTCTGCGACTCCGACCGCTACCCGGACTTCCGCTGGCCCGCCGCGATCTCCATCGGCACCAACCCGACGTTCGAGGGCGTGGAGCGCACCGTCGAGGCATACGCCCTGGACCGCGACGACCTGGACCTCTACGGCGAGCACATGGCCGTGGACTTCACCGCCCGCACCCGCGACACCCTGAAGTTCGACTCGGTCGAGGCCCTGGTAGACCAAATGCACCGAGATGTAGCCAAGATCCGCGAAATAACGGCCTAAGCGCACCACGAGGCCCGGTCGCCCGAAGCAGACCTCAACCGGCACGCGGGCGCGCGACCTGACCGGTGGGGCGAAGCCGAAGGCGAGCCCACCGGGAAGATCGCGAAGCGATTCGCGCCCGCACAAGACCGGGCCGGTCGCGAGCCGCCAGGCGAGCGGCCGGAGCCGGGCTTGCGGCCAACATGGTACGGTGAATAGTCGCCGGGAAGGGCCCCGGCGCGGCTGGCTGCACCCTCATGCGGCCACCCTCTTAACACGCACCATGCGGACCCGCACGCCCACCGGGCCCGGATCTGCGGGTGACGATTTCATCGAAGGAGCCACGTGTCGCTCGACACCGCCACGAAGAACCAGATCATCGCCGAGTACGCGACCACTGAGGGTGACACCGGATCGCCGGAGGTCCAGGTCGCGCTGCTGACGCGCCGCATCAACGATCTGACCGAGCACCTCAAGGAGCACAAGCACGACCACCACAGCCGCCGCGGCCTCCTGCTGCTGGTCGGCCGTCGTCGCCGCCTCCTGAAGTACCTCGCGAACAAGGACATCAACCGCTACCGGCAGCTGATCGAGCGCCTCGGCCTGCGCCGCTAGACGGGTGAGGGAGCGGCCCGCCGGGCCGCTCCCTCCGTTCATGCCGGGGCCCGGCCGTACGGGCCGGCCCCCGGCACACCGGCCGCCCGGGGCCGTGAAGCCGCGGGCGGGCCGCAAAACTGCAGACAAGCCTCGCGGACACCGCTGGTGCGGGCCGGTCCTCGGTAGTGGCTTCCGGATCCGTTCCGCCGCATCGGCGCGATCCTGGATCCGGGTGCTTCGATCGAAGACCGGCAGCGTACGAGACCAACGGGAAACGGCCGCGAGGACCGACATGGAACCCTGAGGAGGTTTCCCGTGACAGAAGCCGTGCGCATCGACGGTGCGCAGACCACCGAAGCCGTGATCGACAACGGCAGCTTCGGCACCCGCACCATCCGCTTCGAGACGGGCCGGCTGGCCCGCCAGGCCGCCGGTTCCGCCGTCGCCTACCTCGACGACGAGACGATGGTGCTGTCGGCGACGACGGCGTCCAAGAAGCCCAAGGAGAACCTGGACTTCTTCCCCCTGACCGTCGACGTCGAGGAGCGGATGTACGCGGCCGGCCGCATTCCCGGCTCGTTCTTCCGCCGCGAGGGCCGCCCGTCCGAGGACGCGATCCTCACCTGCCGGCTGATCGACCGGCCGCTGCGCCCGTCGTTCGCCAAGGGGCTGCGCAACGAGATCCAGGTCGTCGAGACGATCATGGCGCTGCACCCGGACCACCTGTACGACGTCGTCGCGATCAACGCCGCGTCGCTGTCCACGCAGCTGGCCGGGCTGCCGTTCTCCGGCCCGATCGGCGGCGTCCGCGTCGCGCTGATCGAGGGCCAGTGGGTCGGCTTCCCGACCCACCCCGAGCTGGAGCGCGCCACCTTCGACATGGTGGTGGCCGGCCGGGTCCTCGAGGACGGCGACGTCGCGATCATGATGGTCGAGGCGGAGTCCACCCGCGAGACCCTCAAGCTCGTCGGCGACGGCGCGACCGCGCCGACCGAGGAGACCATCGCGGAGGGCCTGGAGGCGGCCAAGCCGTTCATCAAGGTCCTGTGCAAGGCGCAGAGCGACCTCGCGGCCGTCGCCGCCAAGGAGACCGCCGAGTACCCGATCTTCCTGGACTACCAGGACGACGTGTTCGACGCCGTGACCGCGGAGGTCAGCGGCGACCTCGCGCAGGCGCTGACGATCGCCGGCAAGCAGGAGCGCGAGGCCCGGCTGGACGAGATCAAGGCCGCCGCCGCGGAGAAGCTCGCCGAGACGTTCGAGGGGCGCGAGAAGGAGATCTCCGCCGCCTACCGCGCGGTCACCAAGAAGCTGGTCCGCGAGCGGGTCGTCCGCGACGGGCTGCGCATCGACGGCCGCGGGCCGAAGGACATCCGCCAGCTGACCGCCGAGGCGCACGTCGTCCCGCGCGTGCACGGCTCGGCGATCTTCGAGCGGGGCGAGACCCAGATCCTGGGCGTGACCACGCTGAACATGCTCCGCATGGAGCAGATGATCGACACGCTGAACCCGGAGCGCACCAAGCGCTACATGCACAACTACAACTTCCCGCCGTACTCCACCGGGGAGACGGGCCGGGTCGGCTCGCCCAAGCGCCGCGAGATCGGGCACGGCGCGCTCGCCGAGCGCGCGCTGCTCCCGGTGCTGCCGACCCGCGAGGAGTTCCCGTACGCGATCCGGCAGGTGTCGGAGGCCCTCGGGTCCAACGGCTCCACCTCGATGGGGTCGGTGTGCGCGTCCACCATGTCGCTGCTGGACGCGGGCGTCCCGCTCAAGCAGATGGTGGCGGGCATCGCGATGGGCCTGATCCACGAGGGCGGCGAGTACGTCACCCTCACCGACATCCTCGGCGCCGAGGACGCGTTCGGCGACATGGACTTCAAGGTCGCCGGCACCCGCGACCTGATCACCGCGCTGCAGCTCGACACCAAGCTCGACGGCATCCCCGCCTCGGTGCTGGCCGCCGCGCTGCGGCAGGCCAAGGGCGCCCGGCTGGCGATCCTGGACGTCATGCAGGAGGCCATCGAGGCGCCCGCCGAGATGAGCCCGAACGCGCCGCGGATCATCACCATCAAGGTCCCGGTCGACAAGATCGGCGAGGTCATCGGCCCCAAGGGCAAGATGATCAACTCGATCCAGGACGACACCGGCGCCGACATCACGATCGAGGACGACGGCACGATCTACGTCGGGGCCACCGACGGCCCGTCCGCCGAGGCCGCGCGGCAGGCGATCAACTCGATCGCCAACCCGCACATGCCGGAGGTCGGCGAGCGGTTCCTCGGCACCGTCGTCAAGACCACCACGTTCGGCGCGTTCGTGTCGCTGCTGCCCGGCAAGGACGGCCTGCTGCACGTCTCGCAGATCCGCAAGCTGCACGGCGGCGCCCGGATCGAGAACGTCGAGGACGTGATGGGCGTCGGCGAGAAGATCCAGGTCGAGGTCACCGAGATCGACCAGCGCGGCAAGCTGTCGCTGGTGCCGGTCGAGGTCATCGAGAAGGAGGCCGAGAACGGCGCGGGCGACGGCGGCGCCGCGCCCGCCGCGCCCTCGGCGTCGTCCGACGACGACGAGTCCGGGGAGCGCCGGGGCGACGGGGAGCGCCGCCCGCGGCGCCGCCGCACCCGCCGCGGCGGTGACGACACCGGCCAGCGCAACTCCTGACCGTGCCACCGACCGGCCGGGCACCCGCGAGGGTGCCCGGCCGGATCGTTCTCCATCGACGGAATGCGAGCGACACGTGACCCTGCCCGCGCGGGCGCAGGAGCCCGGCACCACCATCACGATCAGCGGCGAGGGCGCCGGCACGGTACGCCGCACCGTCCTGCCCGGGGGGCTGCGCGTCATCACCGAGACGATGCCGACGGTACGGTCCGCCGCGTTCGGCATCTGGTCGGCGGTCGGCTCCCGCGACGAGGCGCCCGCCGACGCCGGCGCGAGCCACTACCTGGAGCACGTGCTGTTCAAGGGGACGCGGCGGCGGTCCGCGCTGGACATCTCCGCGGCGATCGACACGGTCGGCGGCGACCTCAACGCGTTCACCGCCAAGGAGTACACCTGCTACTACGCGCGGGTCCTGGACTCCGACCTCCCGCTCGCCGTGGACGTCGTCTCCGACATGGTGGCGGAGTCGGTCAACCGCCCCGAGGACGTCGAGGCCGAGCGCGGCGTGATCCTCGAAGAGATCCACATGCGCGACGACGACCCCGGCGACCTCATCCATGACGAGTTCGCGACCGCGCTGTACGGCGACACCCCGCTGGGCCGGCCCATCCTCGGCAGCGAGGAGTCGATCAACGCGCTGTCCCGGGACCGGATCCACGGCTACTACCGGGAGCACTACGTCCCGGCCAACCTGGTGGTGTCGGCGGCGGGCAACATCGACCACGACGAGGTCGTCCGGCTGGTGTCCCGCGCGTTCGAGGGGCACCTGACCGGCGACGCCGCGCCCACCGCGCCCCGGGTGGACGGAGCGCCCGCCCCCGTCGACCCGCGCACCGTGGTGATCGACAAGGACACCGAGCAGGCGCACATCATCCTCGGCGGGGCCGGCGTGTCCCGCACCGACGACCGCCGGTTCGCGCTCGGGGTGCTGAACGCGGCGCTGGGCGGCGGCATGTCGTCCCGCCTGTTCCAGGAGATCCGCGAGAAGCGCGGGCTCGCCTACTCCGTCTACAGCTACACGGCGCAGTACGCCGACTCCGGCATCTTCGGCGTCTACGCGGGCTGCCAGCCCGGCAAGGCCGAGGAGGTCCTGTCGATCTGCCGCGACGAGGTGGCCAAGGCCGCCGCGGACTCCCTCACCGAGGAGGAGCTGGAGCGCGGCAAGGGGCAGCTGCGCGGCGCGATGGTCCTCGGTCTTGAGGACACCGGTTCGCGCATGAGCCGCATCGGCAAGAGCGAGCTGGTGTACGAGTCGCTGCTGCCCGTGGACGAGGTGCTCGCCCGCATCGAGGCCGTCACCCTGGACGACGTCCGCGCCGTGGCCGGCGAGGTCCTCGCCGCCCCGCAGGCCCTCACCGTGATCGGCCCGGTCGGGGACCGCCTCGGCTGACCGGGGGCGGCGGGGCCGGGGCGGGCATGTACGGGACGTCCGCAGGCCGGTAGGTTCCGGGGGATGAAGATCCTCATCAGGCTTGTCATCTCCGCGGTCGCGCTGTGGGCGGCCGAGATGCTCGTGGACGGCGTCGAGCTGACCGCCGGCGACACGGCGGAGCGGGTGCTGACGCTGCTCGCGGTCGCCGCGATCTTCGGCATCGTCAACGCCGTGCTCAAGCCGATCATCAAGGTGCTGGGCTGCGCGTTCTACGTCCTGACGCTCGGCCTGTTCGCCCTGCTGGTGAACGCGGGGCTGCTGATGCTGACCAGCTGGCTGGCCGGCGAGCTCGATCTCCCCTTCCACGTCGAGTGGTTCTGGCCCGCGTTCTGGGGCGCGATCATCGTCGGCGTCGTGGGCTGGCTGCTCAACCTGTTCGTCTCGGACGACGACTGATTGCAAAGCGGACTGAGGTCCGTTAATCTCCGGGGAAGTAATCGGACTCTGGTCCGCATGTCTTCTTCGAGGGGATCCTCATGTCACGCCTGCTGCACATCTCCGCCTCGCCGCGGGGCGGGGAATCCGAGTCGCTGGCCATCGCCGGGACGTTCCTGGACGCCTACCGCGAGACCCACGGCGACGCCGTCGACCACTTCGACCTGTGGGACGGGACCCTGCCCGCGTTCGGCCCGGCGGGCGCCGGCGCCAAGATGACCGTCTTCGCCGGCGAGGACCCCGCGGGGGAGCAGGCCGCCGCCTGGCGGGCCGCCCGCGGGGTCTTCGAACGCTTCGACTCCTACGACCGCTACCTGTTCAGCGTCCCGATGTGGAACTCCAGCGTCCCGTACGTCCTGAAGCAGTTCATCGACGTCGTGTCACAGCCCGGCTGGGTCTTCTCCTTCGACCCCGAGGCCGGGTACACGGGCCTTCTGAGCGGCAAGAAGGCGGCCGTCGTCTACACCAGCGCGGTGTACGGCGCCGGCCGCCCGCCCGCGTTCGGCACCGACCACCAGGCGCCGTTCCTGGAGGGCTGGCTGCGCTGGGCGGGGGTCACCGACCTCAGCACCGTCGCGTTCCGGCCGAACCTCGCGACCGCCGACGCCGAGACCGGGCGCCGCACCGCGCACGCCGAAGCGCGCGAACTGGGAAAGCGCTTCTGACGATAGGCTCGGGCGGGACGCGAACCGGGAGGAAGACGTGATCAAGGTCGGGGTGCTGGGGGCTCGGGGCCGCATGGGCGCCGAGGTCTGCCGCGCGGTGCAGGGGGCCGGCGACATGGAGCTCGTCGCCGCCGTCGACGAGGGCGACGCGCTCGACGCGCTGACCGCCGCCGAGGTCGTCGTCGACTTCACCCACCCCGGCGTCGTCATGGACAACCTCAGGTGGTGCGTCGAGCACGGCCTGCACGCCGTCGTCGGCACCAGCGGCTTCGACCCGTCCCGCCTCGACACCGTGCGGTCCTGGCTGACCGACGATTCGGCGGGCAACGTCCTGATCGCCCCCAACTTCGGCATCGGCGCCGTCCTGATGATGCACTTCGCGCAGAAGGCGGCGCCGTTCTTCGACTCCGTCGAGATCGTCGAGACGCACCACCCGAACAAGGTCGACGCCCCGTCCGGCACCGCCTACCGCACCGCCGAGCTGGTCGCCGCCGCCCGCGCCGAGGCGGGCACCCCCCCGCCCCCGGACGCCACCACCACGGAGGTCGCGGGCGCGCGGGGCGCCGACGTGGACGGCGTCCGCGTGCACGCCGTCCGGCTCTCCGGCGCCATCGCCCACCAGGAGGTCGTCCTCGGCGGCCACGGCGAGATCTTCACCATCCGGCACGACGCGATGGACCGCGAGTCGTTCATGCCGGGCGTCCTCCTCGCCGTCCGCAAGGTCCCGGAGCTCGACCGCCTCACCCTCGGCATCGAGACCCTCCTCGGCCTCTGATGGACTTCGCCGGCGAACCCTGGGACTACCTCGCCGCCTCCGAGGCGATCGACATCGAGCACCCGCTCGTCCAGTCGATCGCCTCGGAGCTGCGCACCGGTGACGACATCGCCTACGCGCACGCCGCCTTCGACCACGTCCGGGACCGGGTCGCCCACTCGATGGACGCCGGCGACCCCCGCGTCCCCTGGCGCGCCTCCGACGTCCTCGACCAGCGCACCGGCCTCTGCTACGCCAAGTCGCACGCCTACGTCGCCCTCCTGCGCGCGGGCGGCATCCAGGCGGGCCTGTGCTACCAGCGCTGCTCGGGCGTCCTGCACGGCCTCACCGCCGTCCTGGTCGACGACCGCTGGGTCCACCTCGACCCGCGGGGCAACAAGCCCGGCGTAGACGTCCAGTTCTCCGCGTCGGAGAACCGCCTCGCCTACCCCGGCGACCCGGTCGACCCCACCGTCCATGCCGAGCCGCCCCCGCACATCCTGGAAGCCTTGAAGGAGATGCGCACCCCCTCGGCGATCCCCGCCGTGTGAGGACGGCGCTGAGCGGGACGGCCTTGTGCGCCGGTCGCGGTGGGCTTAGCGTTCGGCGGATGGATGCCAAGCTCGCGCGGGACATGTGGAAGGTCGTCGAACCGCTGCACGCGGTGACGTACTTCTCGGAGGAGTGCCGGACGGCGAACAAGGAGGCCGGCCTCAAGGGCTACTGGATGGGCTACTTCGGCAGCCGGGGCGCGCCGCTCGGGGCCGTGTCCGCCGGGACGATCGAGGCGACGTTCTTCGGCTTCCATCCGGCGCGGGTGCGGCGGGCCGTCCCGGACGCGTGGGGGTTCGCGCCGCCGGAGCGCATCCTGGCGGTGCGGGGCGAGGCGGCGGCGCGGGCGATGCGCAGGGCCTTCCCCGGGATCGAGGACGTCGCGGCCGCCGCGGCGCCGCGGCTGCACGAGGTCGTGCTGGCGGCGGACGGCGGCGGGCGCGCGCTCTTCGCCGCCAACCGGGGCCTTCCCGTCCCGGACGACCCCGTGGAGGCGCTCTGGCAGGCGGCGACGGCGCTGCGGGAGCACCGCGGCGACGGGCACGTCGCCCTCCTCGTCGCGGAAGGGCTCAGCGGCCTGGAGGCGAACGTCCTGGCGTCCGCCGTCGGGACGGTCTCGGGGGAGTGGCTGCGGGAGAGCCGCGGCTGGTCACCGGAGGAGTGGGACGCGGCGGCCGGCGCGCTGGCCGAGCGCGGCCTGCTGGCGGACGGGGAGGCCACCGAGGAGGGGAAGGCGCTGAGAGCGCGCATCGAGCGGCTCACCGACGAGCTCGCCGCACCTCCGTACGACGTCCTGGACGCACCCGAGGCGCTCCACGAGGCGCTCGTCCCCGCGGCGATGGCGCTGGCGAACGAGATGCCCTTCCCCAACCCGATCGGCCTGCCCCGCCTCAGGCGGTCCTAGACCACCGGCCGTCCACCCGGTTCCGGCGACCCGGGGTCACCGCGAGGCGGGCGGGAGGGCGAAGCCGTGTTTGTGGAACACGGCCTGTGCGGGCGCGGTGGTCAGCCAGGCGACGAAGGCGTCCGCCTCTTCCTGGTGGTCGGTCTCCCGGACGGTCGCGGCGGCGAAGGCCGCGGTGACGTTCAGGTTCGCAGGGATCGGGACGCTGCTCACGGCGATGCCCGCAGAGCGCAGGTCGGTGAGGAAGACGAGCCCCGCGTCCGCCTCGCCGGCCCGCACCCGGTCGAGCACGGCCCGCGCGCTGATCGCCTTCGAGCTGGACCGGACGGTCAGGCCCGCCTTCGTGAAGACCTGGCCCGTGTAGCGGCCCACCGGGACGGTCTCGGCGCCGACGACCACCCGCAGCCTCGGCCTGGCGAGGTCGGGCAGGCCGCGGATGCGGTAGGGGTTGCCGGGGCCGACGGCGATCGTGAGCGAGTCGTGGGCGACGACCCGGCGGCGTCCGACCAGGTAGTCGTCGGCTTCCTTCATGCTCGCCATGTCCGCGGTCACGAGGACGTCGCCCCGGTCCTGGCCGGCCAGCCGGTCGGCCATCTCGGGCACGGCGCCGAACTCGAACTTCAGCCGCACCCCGGGATGCGCGTGCCGGTACGCCGTCCCCATCTCGCCGAACACCTCCTTCATCGACGAGGTCGCCAGGACGGTGAGCGTCGCCGGCCCGGAGGAGCCGCCGCAGCCCGCGCCGAGCACGGGAAGGAGGAGCGCGAGGGACGCGAGAGGCGCGGTGGACGCGCGGAGACGCCGCCGACGGGGGGAATCGGGCATATGGCGTCATCCTAAGGTCGGCGCCCCCGGGGTCGCGGGATTCGGCCTGGCGTGTCAGTGGCCCGCACTAGTGTTTCCGGCAACTGGAGATCACTTCCGCGGAGGCCCGACGATGTCCCTCGACCTGCTGGAGATGCTGCCCGATGACTGGCGGCGGCGGCTCGACCCGCTGCTCGACCCGCTCGCCACCGCCGCACTGGGCGCGTTCGTCGCGGGGGAGTACGAGGCGCACACCGTCTACCCGCCGCGCGAGGACCTGTTCAGCGCGTTCCGGCACTGCTCGTTCGACGACGCCCGCGTCCTGATCCTCGGGCAGGACCCGTACCACGGCCCCGGGCAGGCGCACGGGCTCAGCTTCAGCGTGCGCGACGGGGTGCGGCTGCCTCCGTCGCTGCGCAACATCTACAAGGAGCTGGCCACCGACCTCGACGTGCCGGTGGCGAAGTCCGGTGACCTGACCCGGTGGGCCGACCAGGGCGTGCTGCTGCTGAACGCGGTGCTGACCGTCCGCGGCGGCGAGGCGGGCTCGCACGCCGGCAAGGGCTGGGAGGACTTCACCGACGCCGCGATCCGCGCGCTGAACGACAAGTCCGACCGCGTGGTGTTCGTGCTCTGGGGCGCCTACGCGCGCAAGAAGGCGCGCCTGATCACCGGGGCGCACCACACGGTGATCGAGTCGGCGCACCCGAGTCCGCTCAGCGCCAAGAAGTTCTTCGGGACGCGCCCGTTCAGCGCCGCCAACAAGGCCCTCGTCGACGCCGGCCTCCCCGAGATCGACTGGGGGTAGGCCGCCGGCGGCGCGGTCCGTGCCCGGCGTCAGAGCGCCAGGCCGACGGCCAGCAGGACGCCGTAGGCGATCTGGAGCCGCCCGGTCTCGCCCAGCACCGGGACCAGGTCGGCGCCGGTCGCGCCGCCCAGCACCTTCTGCGTGGGCGGCAGCGTGAGCGGCGCCGCGAGCAGAGTGATCAGCACCCACGGGCGCGGCGCCGCCAGGGCCAGCACGAACATGAACGGCAGCGCGGTGCACGCCGCGTACAGGATCCGGGTCCAGGGGTCGCCGAGGAGGACGGCGAGGGTCCGCTTGCCCGACTCGCGGTCGGTGGGGATGTCGCGCAGGTTGTTGGCGACGAGCAGCCCGCACGCCAGCAGCCCGATCGGCACGGCCGCCGCCCACGCCACCCAGGGCAGCGCCTCGACCTGCACGTACACCGTCCCGACGACGGCGACGAGGCCGAAGAACACGAACACCGACACCTCGCCGAGCGCCCGGTAGCCGTACGGGGTGCTGCCGCCGGTGTAGAACCAGGCCGCGAGGATCGCCAGCGCGCCGACCAGCAGCAGCCACCAGGTCGTCACGGCGGCGAGCACGAGGCCGGCGACGGCGGCGGCGAGGAAGCTGCCGAGCGCGGCGGCGAGGACCTGCTTCGGCGGCGCCGCCTTCGACCCGACGAGGCGGAGCGGGCCGACGCGGTCCTCGTCGGTGCCGCGGACGCCGTCGCTGTAGTCGTTGGAGTAGTTCACCCCGATCTGCAGCACGAGCGCGACGAACGCGGCGAGCAGGGCGCGCCACCAGACGGCCCCGCCCTCTCCGGCGGCGACGCCGGTGCCGACGACGACGGGGACGAGGGACGCGGGCAGGGTGCGGGGCCGGGATCCGGCGACCCATTGGGAGAGCGTGGCCACAGTTACCGCTTGTTCTCGTGGGACGACAGGGGGGCTAGCGCTTCGATTCTCGCCGATGGTCACCGCCGGGGCGCAGCCGCAGCGACATGGCGAGTCCGAGCGCGAGGATCGCCGCCGTGGTGAGCGAGGCGTGCCGGGTGGCGGCGGCGAGGCTCTCGTCCGCGGCGCGGGCCTCGGCGGCCATCCCCGGGGCGGCGTGCAGGTCGCGCCCGGAGGTCCCGGCGCTCTCCCGCAGGTCGTGCGCGATGGCGGCCTGCCGTTCCGGCGGGAGGGCGGAGCCGGACAGCCGGTCGGTCATCGTGTGCCCGAGGCTGGTCGCGAACACCGTCCCGATGGCGGCGATGCCGAGGGCCGCGCCGACCTGCCGGGCCGTGGACTGCGTGCCGGACGCCTGCCCCGACTGCTCCGGCGGGACGTCCGCGAGCGACACGTTCGTCAGCTGGGCCGAGGTCAGGCCGAGCCCGAGCCCGTACAGCAGCATCCACGGCGCGAGCCCGAGCCCGCCGGTGGTGGCCGAGACGGTGAGGGCGAGCGCGAGGACGGCGGCGACCTCCAGCACCATGCCGCCCTGCACGACCCGGTGCGGGCCGTGCCGGTTGGCCAGCCTGCCCGCGAACCCGCCGGCCAGGAAGGCGCCCGCCGCGAGCGGCAGGATCGCCACGCTGATCTGCAGCGGGCTCGTGCCGTGCACGCCCAGCAGGAACAGCGGCAGGACGAACAGCAGCCCGAGCTCCCCGACGTTGATGAGGGCCGACGCGATGTTCCCGCGGCGGAAGTTGGGGATCCGGAACAGCTCCAGGTCGAGCATCACCGCGCGTCCCGCGGCCGCCCGGGACCGCTCCACGACGATGAGCGCCACGATCAGCACCGCCGCGAGGGCGAGGACGACCGGGACCGGCGACAGCCCGCCCGCCGGCCATTCGAGCCCCGCCAGCGTGAACGGCCGCGTCCCGGTCCACCAGCCGTACGTCTGGCCCTCGATGATCCCGCACACCAGCGCGCCGAGCCCGAGCGCCGACAGCACGCCGCCGGGCCAGTCGATGTCGCGCCGCGCGCTCCCCGCGCGCGCAGCCCGCGTCTCCGGCATCAGCGCGAGCGCCGCCGCGATCAGCGCGACGCCGAGCGGGAGGTTGACCCCGAACGCCCAGCGCCAGCCGCCGGCGGTGGCGAGCGCCCCGCCGGCCAGCGGCCCGAGCGCGGCCATCCCGCTGATCACCGATCCCCAGATCCCGAACGCGACGGCGCGCTCCCGGCCGGTGAACACCGAGTTCACCGTCGACAGCGTCGCGGGCAGGATCATCGATGCGCCCACGCCTTGCAGCGCCCTCGCGCCGATCAGCGCCGAGCCGTCGCCCGCGCGCGCGGCGGCGACGCTCGCCACGGTGAACACCGCCATGCCGGTCACGAACATCCGGCGGCGCCCGAACAGGTCGCCGGCCCGGCCGAACGGGATCAGCAGCGCCGCGAACACCAGCGCGTACACCGACGTGACCCACTCGGCGTCCGTGGTCGTGAGCCCCAGGTCGGTGATGATCCTGGGCAGCAGCACGCCCACGATCGTGGCGTCCACGACGATGAGGGAGACGCCGAGGCTGATGACGACCATGCCCATCCAGCGGCGGCGGCCCGCGGCGGGGATCGCCACAGGGGCGCGCGGCGGCGTCAGGGACGTGGATTCGGGCACGGCTTCAAAGATATGGCCGCGGCGCCGATGTCCTTCACCGACCCCTGCCGAACTCGTCCTGCCCGGCGCCGATGTCGGTGTGCAGCCGGATCTGCCGCACGGGCTCCCCCATGTCGAGGGTGCGGGACGCGCCGTCCGGCGCCCATCCGGCGGAGGCGAGGAACGTCCGCGTGATCTCGTCGGCCTCGAACGTCCAGGTGGTCAGGACGCCGAAGCCGTCCTCGCGGAGCAGGTCGGCGGTGGCGGCGAGCAGCCGGCTGCCGTGCCCGGCGCGGGCGTGCATCGGGTCGACCAGCAGCGTGATCAGCTCGGCCGTGTCGCCGGGGTCGAGGTCGGGGTCCTCGGCGGGGCCGTGGGCGGCGAACCCGACGACGAGGTCGGACGCCACCGCGATCAGGAGCCGGTGCCGGGGGCTCGGCGGATCGGTCGCCGCCTCCGCCCAGCGGTCGCGCCACGCCTCGGCCGCCTCGGGCCCGGTGACCCGGTCGAGGACGCCTTCGGGGAGCAGGGCGCGGTAGCCCTGCCGCCAGGCGCGCACCTGGATGTCGGCGACGGCGGCGGCGTCCGCCCGCCGCGCGGGCCGCACTCCGGCATCGGCCATTGCGTCCCCGTCCTCTCCTCCGGAAGTCACCGCCCACCCTAGCGAGCGGCGCGCGTCATCCGGCCGGCGGACGGCGGCGCGCCCGGTAGGCGCGGGTCTTGGTGCGGTTGCCGCAGGTGCTCATGGAGCACCAGGCCCGGGAGCGGTTCTTGGAGGTGTCCAGGAACGCCCAGCGGCAGGTGGACTCCTGGCAGACCTTGAGCCGCGGCCAGGTCCCGGCGGCGGCGGCGTCGGAGATCGCGGCGGCGATGCGGGCCAGGCCGGCGGCGGCGGTCGCGGGCGGGTCGAGCGGGACGAGGCCGGGCCGCGGGCCGGCGAGCGTGAGCCGCAGGGGCAGCGCGGCGAGGGCGTCCTCCAGATCCTCCGGGAGGTCGGCCTCGCGGCGGGTGTGATGGGCGGCCATGGCCTCGCGCAGCCCCTCCCGCAGCGCGATGGCTGTCGCCAGGTCGGCCTGGGTGGCCGCGGTGCCGTCGGGGACGAGCCGGTGCCCGGCCAGCCACCCGGCGAGCCGCTCGGGCGCCGGGAGGTCCTCCCTGCCGGGCTCGACGTCGTAGGTGTTGACGAAGTCCCTCAGCAGCAGCGCGGGGTCGTCGTGGGCGCCGGTCATCACCCCTCCTGCCTGTACACGGGCAGTCTACCAACCTGCAACACCAGTGTTCAGTCTTGACCGGTTGCACTTTCCCGACACCGTCGTTACCGTTTAGGTGGTGTCAACGAACGGAGAGACCATGAACGAGCTGCCGTACATGGCGGCGCTGGCGCAGCGGCACGAGTGGGCGGGGCGCGAGTACGCCCGGCTCACGGCCGACATCGTCGAAGCCCGCCTCACCGCCCACGCCCGCGCGGCCGAACGCGCCGCCCGCAGGCGCGCGCTGCTCCGCGACCGGCTCGACCGGCTCGGCGGGCTGCGCGCGGTGCGCCGGCCGCGCCGCTCCCGCCGGCCCGAGCTCTACTGCGCGCGCGCCGCCGCGCGTCCGGCGGGCGGTGCGCGATGAGCGGCGCCGTTCCGAAGGTGACCAACCTCGTCATCGACTGCTCCGACCTGGCGGCCATGGCGGAGTTCTGGGGCGAGCTGCTCGGCATGGAGACGACGGAGGCGAGCGACGACTGGCTCGACCTGGAGCCGCTCGGTGAGAACGGGCCGCTCCTGTCGTTCCAGCGCGTCCCCGAGCGCAAGACGAAGAAGAACCGCCTGCATCTGGACCTGGAAGTGCCCGACGTCCAGGCCGCGGGGGAGCGTGCCGCGGCCCTCGGCGCCACGCCGGCCACGGCCCCGCTGGGCGACCCGGCGGCGTCCTTCCGCGTCTGGCGCGACCCGGAGGGCAACGAGTTCTGCTTCTGCACGGAGTCCTGAGACGCGGAACCGGGTGTGCGGCGCCTTACGGACGCAGGACGCCCGCGAGGCGGCGGACGCCTTCCACCAGCTCCGCCTCCGAGGCCGCCGTCCCGTAGCTGATCCGCAGATGCGGGGCGGACGCCTCGGCGGGGAAGAAGGGGCGTCCCGCGCTGACCAGCACCCCGGCCCGCAGGGCCGCCTCCGCCAGCGCGGCGTCGTCCGTGCCGTCCGGCAGCCGCACCCACAGGTGCAGGCCGCCGGACGGGCGGTTCACGCGGAGGTCCGGCAGTTCGCGGGCCAGCGCGGCCAGGGTCGCGTCGCGGCGGGCGCGGAGCGCGGTGCGGACGGACCGGAGGTGCCGCGGCCAGCCCGGCGAGCTGACGAGCTCCAGCAGCGTCTCCTGCAGCGGCCTGGCGGGGAAGAACTCCCCGACGAGCTGCGCGGCGCGGATCCGCTCGGCGACCGGGCCCCGGGCGATGACCGCCGCGACCCGCAGCCCGGGCGCGGTGGCCTTGGTCAGCGACGCGATGTGCACGACGCGGCCCTCGGCGTCCCCGGCGGCCAGCGGGGGCGGCGGGGACGCGGTGATGCCGAGGTGCCGCGCGAAGTCGTCCTCGATCACGAACGCGCCCGCCGCGCGGGCCACGTCGAGGACCTTCGCGCGCCGGTCGGCGGCCAGCACGGCGCCGGTCGGGTTGTGGAAGGCGGGCTGGCAGTAGAACGCCCGCGCCCCGCTCATCGCGAACGCCTCGGCGAGCAGGCCGGGGCGCACGCCGTCCGCGTCCACCGGGACCGGGACGGGGTGCAGCCCGCTCGCCCGCGCGATCGAGAGGACGCCGAGGTAGGTCGGCGACTCGACGAGCAGCGGCGCCCCGGGCGGCAGCAGCGCGCGCAGGACGGTCGCCAGCGACTGCTGCCCCCCGCCGGTGACGAGCACCTCGCCGGGGGAGACGCCGCCGCCGACCGTCCGGGCGAACCAGGCGCGCAGCCCCGGGATCCCGCTGGTGTGCGGCACCTCCCAGGCGTCCGGGCGCCGGGCCGCCCGCGCCGCCGCCGCGGCCAGCGCGCGGGCGGGCTGGAGGGCGGGGGCCAGGTAGCCGCCGCTCAGCGCGACCGCGCCCTCCGGAGCGGGGGTGAGGAGCCAGGAGACCCCGCCCGAGTCCACCGAGCGGTCGCCGAGCGCCACCGCCTGCCAGCCGAGATCGGCCGGTTCGGCGGCGGCCGCGGGGCGGTCGGCGGCGAACGCGCCGCTGCCGGGACGGGTCACGATCAGGCCCTCCGCGGCGAGCAGGCCCAGCGCGCGCGACACCGTCACCGGGCTGACCCGGTGCCGCTCGACGAGCGCCCTGCTCGACGGCAGCCGCTCGCCCGGGCCCAGCCGGCGGAGCTCGGCCCGCAGTGCGTCGGCGACCACCGCCACACTGCTATCGTTTTTCATGAGAGCAAAGGATAGCGCTACTGTCCCCCCGCCGATACCGGTGGCGGACACCGCCCCCGGGCCCGGCCTCTGGCTCGCCTCCCTCGGCGTCCTGGTCTTCTCCTTCACCCTCCCCGGCACGGTCTTCGCGCTGGAGGGCCTCGACCCGTACCTCGTCGGCATCGGCCGCGCGGCCGCCGCGAGCGTTCTCGCGGGCATCGCGCTGCTCGCGGCCGGGGCCGGGCCGCCGCGGCGCGGCCAGTGGGCGGCGCTCGCGGTCGCGGGCGGCGGCGTGATCTTCGGGTTCCCCGTGCTGAGCACGCTCGCGCTCGACCACGGCGCCTCGGCCGCCCACGCGGCCGTCGTGACCGGGCTGCTGCCCGCCGCCACCGCCGTGTGCGGCGTCCTGCGGGCGGGCGAGCGGCCGTCCGGCGCGTTCTGGCTCGCGTGCGCGGCGGGCGCGGCCTGCGTCACCTGCTTCGGCCTGCTGCGCGGCGCCGGCCGCCTCACCGCCGCCGACCTGCTGCTGTTCGCCGCCCTGGCCTCCGCCGCGATCGGGTACACCGAGGGCGGGCGGCTGGCCCGGGACATGCCCGGCTGGCGCGTCATCTCCTGGGCGCTCGTGCTCTGCGCGCCCGTCACCGTCCCCGCGACCGCGTGGCTGCTGGCGACGACCGGCCCCGACTGGACGGGGCGCGCCGCGCTCGGCTTCGGGTACGTCGCGCTGTTCTCCGCCTACCTCGGCTTCTTCGCCTGGTACGAGGGGCTGGCCCGGGCCGGGATCGCCCGCGCGAGCCAGGTGCAGCTGGCCCAGCCGGTGCTGACGCTGCTGTGGTCGGGGATCCTCCTCTTCGAGCGGATCGACGCGGCCACCGCGCTCGCCGCCGTCGCCGTCCTGGTCTGCGTGGCCCTCACCCAGCGGACGCGGGTGCGCCGTGAACCACCGGAGGCTCCCCGACCGCCCGGATGATCCGGGATCATGGCGCGATGAGGCAAAAGGGGCGTGCTGTACTGGGCCGGATTCTCCGGTGGACGTGCTGGGCCGCGGCCTACGTGCTCGGGCTCGCCGCCCTCGTCCTGGCCGGTGCCTGGGTGTGGTGGCAGCAGGAGCCCGAGGCGCGGGGCACCGAGGCGAACGCGCTGTGGGCGAGGCACCAGTGGGTCGGGGAGCCGCACACGGACGCGGAGTACCGCGCGTTCGCGGATCTCCTGGAACAAAACCGGATCACCGACGTCTACTTCCACACGGGCCCGTTCGAGGCGGACGGAACGGTGCCCCCCGCCAAGTACCGCTACGCCCGAGACCTCATCAAGGCGATGCGCGAGTACGCGCCGGGCGTCCGCGCCCAGGCGTACCTGGGGCAGATCCGGGTGGTGGACGGCGAGGGGGTCATCGACCTGGACGACCCGGCCGTGCGCGAGCGGGTGCTCAAGACCGACGAGGAGTTCCTCGACCTCGGATTCGACGGCATCCACTACGACTTCGAACCCATCTATCCCGACGACGAGGCGTTCCTGACGCTCATGGACCGCACCCGCGAACTCACCCGCTCGCGGGGGAGGCTGCTGTCGGTGGCGCTGGAGCAGCCGACCCTCGTGGACGCGGCCCAGCCCGTCTACCGGGCCCTCATCCCGCGCACGGGCCCGGTCCGCTACCCGGCCCGCCCGACCGCCGACTTCCTGCGCCGGGTCGCGGACCGCGCCGACCAGGTCGCGATCATGACCTACGACGTGGCCCTGCCGACGCAGGCCCTGACCGGATGGCACTTCGCCCGGCACACCCGGGCGACGCTGGAGCTCATCGGCGACCGCACGACCGTCATCATGGGCGTCCCGACCTACCGCCCGTTGGCCGAGTGGGCCGAGACGCTGCCGGTCGCGCTGCGCGGCGTCCGGCGGGGGATCGATGACCTGGAGCGGCCACCGGAACGCCCGTACGGCGTCGGCGTGTACGCGGGCTGGACGACCCGGCCCGCCGAATGGGCACGTTATCGCGACATCTGGCTGCCCGCCCCGGTGTCGGGAGCGGGCGCCTGACGAACCGGGCACGCAGAGGTGACGAACTGGTCAGACGCGTAGGTACAAAGGGTTGGGTAGCGGTGCACCCGCGGGGGTAGAGCACCGTGCGAAGTCGGGGTTGGGCCAACGCAGGCAAGGGAAGGGGACGAGGCCGATGGGCACTCAGCAGACCGCGTGGCATGTCGCCGACCGGCTCGGCGAGCTGTCGGCCGAGTTCACCGGCTGGCGGATCGGACGGGGCGGGTCCGGCCACTGGTGGGCCGTCCGCGGCAACGACTTCGTGCGCACTCCCGACGTCGAGGAACTGCGCGTCCGGCTGCACGAGATGACCGCGGGGTCACGTTATCCAAACGAGTCCGGGAAGTGGCCGGACTGACCCCGTAACGCGGCATTTGCGTGCCACGATGTGGATGTGGGAGCCGCCGCCACGCGTACCCCCGAGCGTGTGGCGGCGGCTTCTTCCATGCTCCCTCCGGGCACCGGGTCCCGGCCAGATCCGCGCCCGATCCGCGCCCGTTCGGGGCCGTCTTGGACCTGCGGGTCCAAGCTGAGGGGCCGGAGCGGTACCGTTCGGTGCATGGCACCCAGCACATCACCTGACGCTCCGTTCGGACGGATGCTGACCGCCATGGTCACTCCGTTCCTGCCGGACGGCGGCGTCGACTACGACGGCGCCGCGCGCCTCGCGACCCACCTGGTCGACGAGCGGCGCCACGATGGCCTGGTCGTCAACGGGACGACCGGCGAGTCGCCGACGACGAGCGACGACGAGAAGAGCAAGCTGCTGCGCGCGGTCATCGAGGCGGTCGGCGACCGCGCCGTGATCGTCGCCGGTGCCGGGACGAACCACACGGAGCACACGCTGAAACTCGCGCGGCAGGCCGAGGCCGCCGGGGCGCACGGCCTGCTCGTGGTGACGCCGTACTACAACAAGCCGCCGCAGGAGGGCCTCGTCCGCCACTTCACGGCGGTGGCCGACGCGACGGGCCTGCCCGCCATGCTGTACGACATCCCCGGGCGCGCGGGGGTGCCGATCGAGAACGACACGCTGGTGCAGCTCGCCGAGCACCCGCGGATCGTCGCCGTCAAGGACGCCAAGGGCGACCTCTTCGGCGCGTCCAGGGTGATGATGGAGACCGACCTCGTCTGGTACTCCGGCGACGACAACCTCAACCTGCCCTGGCTCTCGGTCGGCGCGGCGGGGTTCGTCAGCGTCGTCGGCCATGTCGTGGGTACCGAGCTCCATGAGATGATCGACGCATACCGCGCCGGCGACCACGGGCGCGCGCTCGAGCTACACCGGCGGCTGCTTCCCGTGGTCACCGCCATCATGACCCGTACGCAGGGCGCCATCGCCGTCAAGGCAGCGCTGAACCTGCTCGGCCTTCCCGGAGGCGGCCCGCTCCGCGCGCCGCTGGTGGAGGCCTCGCCGGAGTTCGCGGCGCGACTGCGTGAAGACCTCACGATTGGGGGAGTCAAAGTGCCGGAGGCAACCATCCCGGAGGTCGCCCGGTGAGTCATCCTCACCCGGACCTGTCGGACCCGCCCGCGCCGCCCGACGGCGGCCTGCGCATCGTCGCGCTCGGCGGGCTCGGGGAGATCGGCCGCAACATGACCGTGTTCGAGTACGCCGGACGGCTGCTCGTCGTGGACTGCGGCGTGCTCTTCCCCGAGACCGAGCAGCCCGGTGTCGACCTGATCCTGCCCGACTTCGAATACATCAGGGACCGCCTGGACGACATCGAGGCGGTCATCCTCACGCACGGCCACGAGGACCACATCGGCGCCGTGCCCTACCTGCTGCGCGAGCGCCGCGACATCCCGCTCATCGGCTCGAAGCTGACGCTGGCGCTGCTGGAGGCCAAGCTCACCGAGCACCGCATCAAACCGGTCACCGACGTGGTCAAGGAGGGCGAGCGGCGCGACCTCGGGCCGTTCGGCTGCGACTTCCTCGCGGTCAACCACTCGATCCCGGACGCGCTGGCCGTCGCGGTCCGCACCCCGGCCGGGCTCGTGCTGCACACCGGCGACTTCAAGATGGACCAGCTGCCGCTGGACGGCCGGCTCACCGACCTGCCCGGCTTCGCCCGGCTCGGCGCCGAGGGCATCGACCTGCTGATGTCGGACTCGACCAACTCCGAGGTCCCCGGCTTCGTCACCAGCGAGCGCAACATCGGCCCGGTCGTCGACGAGGTGTTCCGCACCGCGCAGGAGCGGCTCATCGTCGCCTGCTTCGCCTCGCACATCCACCGCGTCCAGCAGGTCCTCGACGCCGCCGTCGCCAACGGCCGCAAGGTCTGCTTCGTCGGGCGGTCGATGGTCCGCAACATGGGCGTCGCCCGCGAGCTCGGCTACCTCAGCGTGCCCGACGGCATCATGGTCGACCAGAAGGAGCTGGACGACATCCCCGGCGACCGGCTGGTGCTGGTCTGCACCGGCTCGCAGGGCGAGCCGATGTCGGCGCTGTCGCGGATGGCGAACCGCGACCACTCGATCCGCATCACCGACCGCGACACCGTGATGCTGGCGTCGTCGCTGATCCCGGGGAACGAGACCGCGGTCAACCGCGTCATCAACGGGCTGACCCGGTGGGGCGCCCGCGTCGTCCACAAGGGCAACGCGCTCGTCCACGTGTCCGGGCACGCGTCGGCCGGCGAGCTGCTGTACGTCCTCAACGTGACGAAGCCGGCCAACTTCATGCCGATCCACGGCGAGTGGCGGCACCTGCGCGCGCACGCCAAGCTGGCCGCGCTCACCGGCGTCCCGGACGAGGGGATCGTCATCGCGGAGGACGGCGTGGTCGTCGACCTCGTGGACGGGCGGGCCCGCATCGTCGGCGCCGTCCCCGCCGGGTACGTGTACGTGGACGGCCTGTCGGTCGGCGAGGTCACCGAGACGTCGCTGAAGGACCGGCGCATCCTCGGCGAGGAGGGCTTCGTCTCCATCGTCGTGGGCATCGACTCCACGTCCGGCAAGGTCGTCGCCGGGCCGGAGATCCACGCCCGCGGCGCGGGCATCCTCAACGAGGACTTCGACGAGGTCATCGGCCGGATCGATGACGTGCTGCGGGACGCCGCCGGCAACGGCGTGAACGACCAGCACCAGCTCCACCAGCTGATCCGCCGCACGGTCGGCAAGTGGGTGAGCGACAACTACCGCCGCCGCCCGATGATCATCCCGGTCGTCGTCGAGGTCTGACCCGGCCGGGGGTCGGGCGGCCCGGACCCGCTGCTCCGGATCGGGTGCTCCGGTCCCAACACGCCCGCCCGCCATCCCGGGAACCTCCGGGGTCCTTGGTTACTCTCATAACCATGGCCACACGTACGTCTGGGGGCGCGAAGCGGTCCTCCTCGCGTGCGGGGGGCAACGCGGCCCGCAAGCCCGCGGCACGGTCCACCCCCCGGAAGCGGCCGAGCGGCACCGGGAAGGGTGGGAGCCGCGGCACGGGCCGGGGGCGCCCCCCGCAGAAGCCCGACCCGATCTCCCAGGCGGTCCTCGGGTTCTTCAAGCTGCTGTTCAAGCTGTACCTGCTGGCGGCCGTCGCGGTGGGCTCGATCTTCCGCGCCTACGGGCACGGCGCCCGCAACCTCGACCCGGAGCACCGCCGCGACGGGCTGGGGCTCGCGCTGCTCGGCTCGTCCATCGTGCTGGCCTCGGTCACCTGGTTCCGGCCGGACGGCGTCGTCACGATCGCGCTGGAGAAGGTGGCGCGCGGCGGCCTCGGCATCATCGCGATGGCGCTGCCCGTGCTGCTGGCCCTGCTGGCGTGGCGGACGCTGCGCCACCCCGAGCACCACGAGGACACCGGCCGCATCGTCATCGGCATGACCGCCCTCACCGTCGGCGTGCTCGGCATCCTGCACATCGCGGCGGGCGTCCCCTCGCCCGCGGCGGACATGGAAGGGGTGCGCGATTCCGGCGGCGTGGTCGGCTGGCTGGTGTCGGCGCCCCTGGAGGCGGCGCTCAGCGGATGGGTCGCCGTGCCGCTGCTGCTGCTCCTGTCCGGGTTCGGGCTCCTCGTCGTCACCGCGACCCCCATCAACCGCGTCCCCGAGCGGTGCGCGGAGCTGTGGGCCGTGGCCACGCTGCAAGGGCGCCCGCAGCGCGAGAGCGGCTCCGGCGACCAGGACGAGCCTGAGGCGCCGAAGAAGCGCCGCCGGAAGAAGAAGCCCGACGACGAGGCCCCGGACGAGTTGGAGGTCGGCGAGCACTCCCGGCCCTACGACACGCCGCTGCTGGAGGACGAGGCGAAGCCGCCCGGCCGCCCGCGGCGCGACCTCGCCGACGAGCTGTTCGAACCGGACCCGTTCCGGTCGGACGTCCCGCCGCCCGCGCCGCCCGCCGACGACGAGCCGCCGGCGGACGAGCACCCTGTGGACGAGCATCCCGCGGAGCACGGGGCGGGCGGGGACGCGCTGCTCCCCGAGGTGCCGGACCCGACGCCCGGCCCGCGCCGCTCCGAGCAGCTGCCGCTGTCGTCGTCCGGCGAGATCTATGTGCTGCCCGACCCGTCGGCGCTGCGCCCCGGCACCGTCACCAAGGCGCGCACCAAGGCCAACGACACGGTCGTGAACGCGCTGACCGGCGTCCTGGAGCAGTTCGACATCGACGCGCAGGTCACCGGATTCACCCGCGGCCCGACCATCACCCGGTACGAGATCGAGCTCGGCCCCGCGGTGAAGGTGGAGAAGGTCACCGCGCTCACCAAGAACATCGCGCTCGCGGTCAAGAGCGCCGACGTGCGCATCATCTCCCCGATCCCCGGCAAGTCGGCGATCGGCGTGGAGATCCCCAACACCGACAAGGACATCGTCAGCCTCGGCGACGTGCTGCGCTCGCCCGCCGCGACCAACGAGCACCACCCGATGATCGTCGGGCTCGGCAAGGACGTCGAGGGGCGCACGGTCGTCGCGAACCTGGCGAAGATGCCGCACATCCTCATCGCGGGCGCGACCGGCGCGGGCAAGTCGACGTGCATCAACGGGCTCATCACCTCGATCCTGATGCGCGCCACCCCCGACGAGGTCCGGATGATCCTGGTGGACCCCAAGCGGGTCGAGCTGACGATGTACCAGGGCATCCCGCACCTGATCACCCCGATCATCACCAACCCGAAGAAGGCCGCCGAGGCCCTCGACTGGGTCGTCGGCGAGATGGACCGCCGCTACGACGACCTGGCCGCGTCGGGGTACCGGCACATCGACGACTTCAACAAGGCGGTGAAGGCGGGCAAGCTGACCGCGCCGCCCGGCAGCGAGCGCGTCTACACGCCGTACCCGTACATGCTGGTCATCGTGGACGAGCTGGCCGACCTGATGATGGTCGCGCCGCGCGACGTGGAGGACTCGGTCGTCCGCATCACCCAGCTCGCCCGCGCCGCCGGCATCCACCTGGTGCTGGCGACGCAGCGGCCCTCGGTGGACGTCGTCACCGGGCTCATCAAGGCGAACGTGCCGTCCCGGCTGGCGTTCGCGACGTCGTCGCTGTCCGACAGCCGCGTCATCCTCGACCAGCCCGGCGCGGAGAAGCTCGTCGGGCAGGGCGACGCGCTGTTCCTGCCGATGGGCGCGAGCAAGCCCATGCGGATCCAGAACGCCTACGTGGCGGAGAAGGAGATCCACGGGATCGTCGACCACTGCAAGGGGCAGATGGAGGCGAGCTACCGGGAGGACGTCGCCGCGGCGGGCGCGCCGAAGAAGGAGATCGACGAGGAGATCGGCGACGACATGGACCTGCTCGTCCAGGCCATCGAGCTGGTCGTGTCCACCCAGTTCGGGTCGACGTCGATGCTGCAGCGCAAGCTCCGCGTCGGGTTCGCGAAGGCGGGCCGCCTGATGGACCTGATGGAGAGCCGCGACATCGTCGGCCCCAGCGAGGGGTCCAAGGCGCGGGACGTGCTGACCAAGCCGGACGATCTCCCCGGGGTGCTCGCGGAGCTGCGCGGCGAAGGCTGACCCCGCGCGGGAGACGGCCGGGCGGGGGCCGGAGCGCGACGACCGGCGGGATGCCGACGCATGGCGGAATGATGCGAAATCTTGCCCTGTTTCGAACGTGTCGGCTGTCGCCCAGCGGGCATGGCCGTTTCTAGACTGGTGTCGCAGGAGATCAGCGGACGACTGCCCTGGAGGCCCGGCGTGAGCATCGGTGAGACCTTGGCGGAGGAGCGTCAGCGGGCGGGTCTCTCGGTGACACACGTGAGTCTCCAGACGCGGATCCGGGAGACCGTGATCCGGGGTATGGAGGCCGACGACTTCTCCTTCTGCGGCGGGAACTTCTACGCCCGCGGGCACATCCGCAGCGTGTCCCGCGTCATCGGCATCGACCCGGAGCCGCTCGTCGCCGAGTTCGACGCGACGCACGGCGGCGCGCCGCAGCCGGTCTCGGCGGTGTCGGCGTTCGAGCCGGAGCAGCCGGTCGCGTTCCGGGAGCGCCGGGCGCCGAACTGGAGCGCCGCGATGGCGCTCGCCCTCGCGTTCGTGGTGGTGTACGGCGTCGTCCAGGTGATCGGGCACGACGGCGGCGGCGAGCGGCGCACCGCCCAGCAGGTCGCCGGGACCCCCGCCCCCGCGGCGCCCGCGCCCTCCGCGTCGCCGGAGAGCAGCGACCCGGTCGCGGCGGCACCGCGCACCAAGGTCGAGGTGCAGGTCGCGGCCAAGCGCACGACGTGGCTGAACGCCCAGGACGACAAGGGCCGGACGCTGTTCAGCGGCATGCTCAACAAGGGCGACGTCAAGGACTGGACGGCGAAGAAGCGGATCCGGCTGGTGATCGGCGTCGGCGGCAGCGTCGACCTCACCGTCAACGGCAAGGAACTCGGCTCGCCCGGCGAGGGCGGGGGCGTGCAGCGGCTGAGCTTCGACAGGAACGACCCCGAACCGGCCTGACCGGCGCCCGGCGGCGGAGCGGGATATCGGGTCGCTGGTCGGTCTTGGCTACCGGGCCCATTACCTTAGGGTCATGTCGACTCGCCGCAAGGTCTCACTCATCACGCTCGGCTGCGCCCGCAACGAGGTCGATTCCGAGGAGCTCGCCGCGCGCATGGAGGACGCGGGGTGGGACCTGACCGAGGGCGCGGACGGCGCCGACGTGGTGGTGGTCAACACCTGCGGGTTCATCGAGGCGGCCAAGAAGGACTCCATCGACACGCTGCTGGCCGCGCACGACTCCGGCGCGAAGGTGGTCGCCGCGGGCTGCATGGCCGAGCGGTACGGCAAGGAGCTGGCCGAGGCGCTGCCGGAGGCCGACGCGGTCATCGGCTTCGACGACTACGCCGGGATCGGCGAGCGGCTCGACGACGTCCTGGCGGGCCGCCGCCGGGAGGCGCACACCCCGCGCGACCGGCGGACGCTGCTGCCGATCAGCCCGGTCGAGCGGTCCGCGGCGCAGGCGGCGATCCCGGGGCACGGGGACGAGCTGCCCGACGGCGTGGCGCCGGCGTCCGGGCCGCGGGTGCTGCGGCGGCGGCTCGGCGGCGGGCCGGTCGCGCCGCTGAAGCTGGCGTCCGGCTGCGACCGGCGCTGCACGTTCTGCGCCATCCCCGCCTTCCGCGGCGCGTACGTGTCGCGGCCCCCGGCGGAGGTGCTGGAGGAGGCCCGCTGGCTCGCCGGGCACGGCGTCCGCGAGCTGGTCCTCGTCAGCGAGAACTCCACGTCCTACGGCAAGGACCTCGGCGACCTGCGGGCGCTGGAGAAGCTGCTCCCCGGCCTCGCCGCCGTGGACGGCATCGAGCGGGTCCGGGTCAGCTACCTGCAGCCCGCCGAGACGCGGCCGGGGCTCATCGAGGCGATCTGCGGCACCCCGGGCGTCGCCCCGTACTTCGACATGTCGTTCCAGCACGCGAGCGGCCCGGTGCTGCGGTCGATGCGCAGGTTCGGCGACCGGGAGCGGTTCCTGGGGCTGCTCGACCAGATCCGGCGGCTCGCGCCCGAGGCGGGCGTCCGGTCCAACTTCATCGTCGGGTTCCCCGGCGAGTCCGAGGACGACTTCGAGGAGCTCGCGGAGTTCCTCACCGCGGCGCGGCTGGACGCGGTCGGCGTGTTCGGCTACTCCGACGAGGAGGGCACCGAGGCCGCGGACCTGAACGGCAAGCTCGACCCGGCCGAGGTCGCCGCCAGGGTCGAGGAGCTGGCGAGCCTCGCCGAGGAGCTGACCGCGCAGCGCGCCGAGGACCGCGTCGGCACCGAGGTGCGCGTCCTGCTGGAGGACAAGACCGAGGATGGCGACGTCGAGGGGCGCGCCGAGCACCAGGCGCCGGAGGTGGACGGGACGGTCCGGGTCCGCGGCGCGGGGCTCGCGCTCGGCGAGATCGTCACGGCCCGCGTCACCGGCAGCGAGGGCGTGGACCTGATCGCGGACGTGTCGTGATCGCCGGCACCCCGGAACCGGTCGCGGGCTCCCACGGCCCGCCGCCCGCCGGTGTCTGGAACATCGCCAACGCGCTGACGCTGCTCCGGATCGCGCTGGTCCCGGTGTTCGTGTGGCTGCTGTTCCTGGACGGCACCGGCTGGCGCCTCGCGGCGTTCGCGGTGTTCGCCGCCGCGTCCATCACCGACAAGATCGACGGTGACATCGCGCGGGCCCGCGGGCTGGTCACCGACTTCGGCAAGATCGCCGACCCCATCGCCGACAAGGCGCTCACCGGGGCGGCGCTGATCAGCCTGTCGCTGATGGGGGAGCTGTGGTGGTGGGTGACGGCCGCCATCATGATCCGCGAGATCGGCATCACGGTAATGCGGTTCGCGCTGATCCGGCGGAGCGTCATCCCGGCGAGCAAGGGCGGGAAGCTGAAGACGATGCTCCAGGTGATCGCCATCGGCCTGTACCTGCTGCCCGGCCCCTTGGACTACCTCCGCTGGGCCGCGATGGCCGCCGCGCTGATCGTCACGGTGGGCACCGGCATCGACTACGTGGTGCAGGCGTGGAAGCAGCGGGGCGCGGCCGAGTCGCCCGGGGCCGGCTGAACCGGATTGAAGGTGGGCTGCGGGACCACGCCCACCCCGGTCGTGGCCCCGCAGCCCCGTTCGCGGGCGCCGCGATGGTCGATTATCCCTTGCGAAAGGGCGAGCCGACGAATCGGCCGAATGAGTTATGACTCACAACGTGACCTGCGCGTCCGCCGATCGGTGGATCCGGGGCCAACGGTACGCGGTGCCGATGCGTGCTTCGGCCGCCTGCCCCGATGCGCGCAGTGGCGGGGGCGGCCGTGGTGCGGAACACAATGCGCGGCCTCCGCTTTTCACGGCTGAGTAAACGGGGAAATCGGACGAAGTACCGTTTGGACCGGTGCGATGGAGGCGGCGCGGCCGCGTCCTCAACCGGTCGATTTCCCGGTCAACCGGGAAGGGGCCGGGATCGTCGTCCGGCGCCCGCCCGGGTCGGATTCGCGGGGTGGTCGCCGGTAGGTTCGGGACGCCGGTCCGGGGGCCCGGGCCGTGCCTGCGGGAAGGGCGAGAGGGGCGCGATGCGGGTCGAACTGCTCACCGTCGGGGACGAGCTGCTCCTCGGCGACACGGTCAACGGGAACGCCGCCTGGCTCGGGCGCAGGCTCGCCGACCACGGGGTGCGGGTCACCCGCAGCGTGGTCGTCGGCGACGAGCTCGACGTGATCATCGAGGCGGTGGACGCCGCGCTCGGCCGGGCCGACGCGGTCATCACCACCGGCGGGCTCGGCCCCACCTACGACGACCTGACCAGGGACGCCCTCGCCAAGGCGGCGGGCGTCGCGCTCGTCCGGGACGCGGCGCTGGAGCGGAGGCTGCGCGACCGCGTCGCCAGGGCCGGGCGCGAGCTGAAGCCCGTCGCGCTGCGCATGGCCGACGTCCCCGAGGGCGCGCGGATCCTCGGCAACTCGGCCGGCTCGGCCCCCGGCCTGCGCGTCGAGCTGCCCGGCGGGGTCGTCTACGCGCTGCCCGGCGTCCCGTTCGAGATGCGCACGATCATGGACGAGGCCGTGCTGCCGGAACTGGCCCGGTCCGCCGGCCTGCCCGCGGTCGCGCGCCGGGTGGTGCACACCGCCGGGATCTGGGAGTCGGAGATCGCGACCCTCCTCGCCGAGGTCGAGGAGGCGGACGAGGTCGAACTCGCGTACCTGCCCGACCCCGCCGAGGTGAGCGTCCGGATCACGGTGTCCGGCGACGACGCCGCGACGCGGCTGGAGGGCGTCGAGGCGCGCGTGCGGGTGCTGCTCGGCCCGGCGGTGTACGGGGCCGGCGACGAGACGCTCTACCTCGTCGTCCACCGGCTGCTCGCCGGCCGCTCGGAGACGGTCGCCACCGCGGAGTCGCTGACCGGCGGCCTCATCGGCGCGGAGCTCACCAAGGCGCCCGGGGCGTCCGCCACGTTCGCGGGCGGGATGGTGACGTACGCGACCGAGCTGAAGGAGCGCGCGCTCGGCGTACCGGCGGACCTGCTGGCCGAGCACGGGGCCGTCCACCCGGACGTGGCCGCCGCGATGGCCGCGGGCGTGCGGGACGCCCTCGGCGCGACCTACGGCCTCGCCGTGACGGGGGTGGCCGGTCCGGATCCGCAGGACGGCCGGCCGGTGGGAACGGTCTATATCGGCGTGGCCGGACCCGGGGATTCGCGCATCGTGGTCAGTCCGAAACTCCCCGTGCCGGAAGGCGGGCCCGAGGTCCGCCCGGTGATCAGGCGGATGACGGTCGTGCACGCTCTTGACCTGCTGAGACGCGTTTTGCTCGGGCTTGACGTGACGGGCGGGAGCGAGGAGGCTCGGGCGCACCGGGAAGATCTGGGGTGATTACAGCGTTACGTTCCCAGCGAACACGAAATCAACGGTCTGCCATGCTCGCCGTCAAGCCGGGTACGGTGGAACCGGCAGATGGTCCGAACTGAGGGAGGGAGCGAGACGATGGTCCTGCTTCGCCAGCTGCTCGGTGACGTACTGCGGCAGCTGCGGCTGCGCCAGGGACGCACCCTCCGTGAGGTGTCCGCGGCGGCGCGGGTGTCACTCGGCTACCTGTCCGAGGTCGAACGGGGGCAGAAAGAGGCCTCCTCGGAGCTGCTCTCCTCGATCTGCAAGGCCCTGGGGGTCCCGCTGTCGCACGTCCTGAGGGACGTCGCGGACCAGCTGGCGCTCGCCGAGCTGCAGCACGAGCCCGTCATGGCCGGCGCGCCCGAGCACGAGCGCATCTCGGCCGAGAGCATTCCGGAGACTCCCGAGGAGATCACCGGCGAACTCCGGCCGGACATGGTCGCCGCCTGAGCCGCACTTGGCGTGTTCATGCCCGAACCGGGCCGCGGGTGTGCGCGGCCTCACGCATGAACACGGCATTCGCGGGGAGGGTCCCGTGTTGTAACGGATAACCGGAACAATGCGGAAGGAGCCCACCCATGGCGACGGTCAAGAGCCCGCTGTCCGATGAATCCCTGAAGGTGGTCGGAGAGGCCCTGCAGGGCGCTCTCGTCGACCTCATCGATCTGTCTCTGGTGGCCAAGCAGGCGCACTGGAACCTCGTGGGGCGCAACTTCAAGGTCGTCCACGAGCACCTGGACGAAGTCGTCGCCCTCGCCCGCACCGGGCAGGACGACGTGGCCGAGCGCGCCGTCGCGGTCGGCGTGAACCCCGACGGCCGCGCCCGCACGGTCGCGGACCGCACCAAGGTTCCGCAGCTGGAGGCCGGCTACCTCGACGACGACAAGGTCGTCGCCGCGATCACCGACCTCCTCGCGCAGATGATCGAGCGGTTCCGCGAGCGCATCGCCGCGACCGACGAGCCGGACCAGGTCACCCAGGACCTGCTCATCAGCATCACGGCCGAGCTGGAGAAGCAGCACTGGATGTTCCAGGCGCAGACCTGAGATCCCCGGGCTCCGGCCCGGTGCGCCTGACGGCTCCCGCGTGAAATGAAGGCCCCGGCCCCGCCGACACCGGCGGGGCCGGGGCCTTTTCGCGGCTCCCCGTGCGGCCCGTGCCGATTGCGGGGATCATGAGGGATGGCCGATACGCGAAGGGTTCCGCCCACGAGGTCCTCGCTGCTGGCGTCCGGGGCGCTCGGCGCCGCGCTGCTCGCCGTCGCCGCCTGCGGCGCGGAAGGCGCCGGCGCGGAATGCACGATGATCGGTTCGTCGCCCGGGATGAGCGTCATGGTGCGGCATCCCGACGCCGCGCGCGTCGCGTCCGCGTCGCTGCGGGTGTGCTGGGACGGGACGTGCCGGGAGCCCGGGATCGAGCTGGGGCCGTCGTCGACGAGCGTCCCGCTGGGCTGCGAGGGCGAGGAGCCGGACGCGGTCTGCGCCGCCTCCGCGTCACCCGACGGAGGCAAGACCGGATTCGCGGTGGTGGAGGGCCTCCCGAAGGCGCCCGTGCGGGTGACGCTCGAACTCCGCGACACCGGCGGCCGCGTGCTCGTCGAACGGCGGCTCGACGTCACCCCGAAGGCGACGTACCCGAACGGCCCGGACTGCGATGAGGGCGCCCCGCAGGTGGTGCTGACCGTCGCGAACGGCACCGTGACGGCCGCCTGACCCGGGCCGGGCGGTCACGGCTGGCAGTGCGGGCACCAGTACGTGACGCGCTCACCCGCCTGCGCCCCCTGGTGGTCCCGCTCGACGCGGGTGCCGCAGCGCCGGCAGGGGCGTCCCGCCCGCCCGTACACCCAGTGCTCGCGGCCGCGCCCGAGGTCGCCGGTGGTGATGTGGCCGTGCCGCTCCTTGTTGGCGTCCAGCAGCCGGTGAGCGAGCTCCACCAGCGCCGGCAGGTCGGGCACGTCCCCGACAGGGGTCCACGGGCCGACGCCCCGCAGGAAGAGGATCTCGGCCTTGTAGACGTTGCCGATCCCGGCGAGCCGCGTCTGGTCGAGCAGCGCCTCGCCGATCGGCCGGGCGGGCTGCCCGCCGAGCCGGGCGACCGCCTCGGCGGCCGTCTCGGCGTCCCACGCCGGGTCCAGCAGGTCGGGGCCGAGGTGGCCGACGGCCTTGTCCTCCTCGGCGGTGCGCAGCAGCTCGACCAGGCCGAGGGAGTAGCCGGCGGCCTGCCACTCCGCGTTCTGCAGCACGAGCCGCACCCGGTGGTCGCGCGGCACGGGGCCGGCGGGGCGGATCCGCCAGCGCCCGTCCATCATCAGGTGCGTGTGGACGGTCAGCCCGCCCTCCACGCGCACGAGGAGGTGCTTGCCCCGGGACACGGCGTCCAGCACCGTCCGCCCGCGCAGGTCGGCGGTCGCGTACCGGGGGACGCGGAAGTCCGAGCGCGTCAGGCGCCGCCCGGCGAGCGCCTCGCGCAGGCGTCGGGCGGTCAGCCAGACGACATCGCCCTCCGGCATGTCACCTCCGCGGCGCTCAGATCAGCGAGGGGCTCTCCCAGGCGGCCGGGTCCTCGGTCAGCTTGCGGACGGGCTCGGGCAGCTCGCCGGCGGCGATGTGCGCGAGCTTGACCCGCTCGAGGATGGCGCGCTCGCTGGCGCGCAGCGCGATCCACACCTCCTGCAGGGACCGCGCGGGCCCCTGGTACCCGACGTGCTCGGGGCGCTCCCCGCGGACGCCGAGCAGCGGCCCGTCGATGGCGCGGATGATGTCGGCGAGGGAGATCTCGTCGGCCGGCCGCGCCAGCCAGTAGCCGCCCTCGGGGCCGCGCTGGCTCCGGATGAGACCGGACCGGCGCAGCTGGCCGAGGATGTTCTCGAGGAATTTGGGCGGTATCTGCTGCGCCTCGGCGAGCTGGACGGCGGTCACCGGGCGGCTCCCGGCGACCGCCAGCTCGGCGGCGGCGCGCAACGCGTAGTCGACCCGGGCGGACAATCGCATATGAGCATTATCCCTTGCCGATCGGACCACTCGGGTTCGGCCGCCGTCCGCTAGCAGAGCCCCAGCAGTTCGGCCGCCGCCTGGGCGTTCGCGGCGGCGGCGCCGTAGGTGGCGACGTAGACGGCCGACTCGGGGCGCCAGATGGGCAGGCCCATCTCCACCACCACGGTGTCGGGCCGGGCGGTCAGCAGCGCCGTGGTGAGGGCCCGCTGGCCCGCGTGCCGGTGCGCGTCCCGCAGGACGACCACCAGGCCGCGCCCGACGGCGTCCTTGAGCACCCGCTCGGCCGTCCCGTCCGCCCCGTCGGCCCGGACGGCGTCGGGCGCCCACGGGTGCAGGCCCCACGGGGTCGGCCCGACCGCGATGTTCCCCGCCGACTCCGTCTCCACGACCAGCGGCGCCCCGTTCCAGCCCGGCAGCGACCCCCGCACCCGGACGGCGCGGCGGGCGCCCTCCAGCCCGGCGGCGCGGTCGACCGCGGCGGGCGGCCGACCGGCGAGCCACTCCCGGAGCCGGCCGGTGCGCTCCGCGGCGTCCCGCAGCCGCTCCGGCGACAGCCGCCCGGCCCGCACGGCGGCGCCGATGGCGGCGAGCGTCGCCCGGACGGTCTCGGCGTGCTCGTTCGGGCCGAGGCACAGCAGGTCGGCGCCCGCGATGAGCGCCCGCACCGACGCCTCCGGGATGCCGATCGCGCCGCTCGCGCCCGCCATGTCGAGCGCGTCGGTGACGATCACCCCCCGGTAGCCGAGCCGCTCGCGCAGCAGCCCGGTGATCGCCTCGGGGGACAGCGTCGCCGGGACCCCGCGGGTGATCGCGGGCAGGTTCAGGTGCCCGGTCATCACCGCGCCGGTGCCGGCCTCGATCGCCGCCCGGAACGGCACCAGCTCGCGGCGCTCCAGCAGGTCCAGGCCGGCGTCGACGAGCGGGACGGACAGATGGGAGTCGTCCACGGTGGCGCCGTGGCCCGGGAAGTGCTTCGCGCACGCCGCGACGCCCGCCTCCTGCGTCCCGGCGACGGACGCGGCGGCGTGCCGCGCGACGAGGCCGGGGTCGGAGCCGAACGAGCGGGTGCCGATCACGGGGTTGTCGTCGGCGGTGTTGACGTCCACCGACGGCGCGAAGTTGACGTTGACGCCGACCTCGGCCAGCTCGGCGCCCAGCGAGCGGTAGACCCGCCGGGTCAGCTCCGGGTCGTCGACGGCGCCGAGCGCGGCGTTGCCCGGGTAGGGGCTGCCCGACCGGTGGCCGCCGAGGCGGGTGACGTCGCCGCCCTCCTCGTCGATCGCCACGAACGGGTCGCCGGCCTTGCGCAGCCGCGCGGTGAGCGCGGCGAGCGACTCCGGGCTCGGCACGTTGCCGGTGAGGGCGAACAGCGTGACGCCGGCGAGGCCGGCCTCCAGCTCGTCCAGCAGCCAGCGGGGCGCGGTCGCGCCGGGGAAGGAGGGGAGCAGCGTGCCGCGCGCCAGCCGGGCGATGTCCGGCGCGGTCGCGATGTCGTCGGTCGTCACCCCTTCACCGCCCCGGCGGTGAGGCCGGACACCATGCGGCGCTGGACGAGGAGGAAGAAGGCGATGACGGGAATGGTGAGCAGCGTGGACGCTGCCATGATGGGCCCCCAGGCGTTGCCGCTGCGGCCGAAGAAGAACTGCAGCATGATCGGGAGGGTGTACTTGTCCTGGTCGTTCAGGAACGTGTAGGCGAAGATGAACTCGTTCCAGGCGGTGATGAAGGAGAAGATGCTGGTCGCCACCAGTCCGGGGGCGACGAGCGGGAGCATGACGGTGAAGAACGTCCGGACCGGACCGGCGCCGTCGATCGCGGCGGCCTCCTCCAGCTCGCGCGGCACCGCGGCGACGAACCCGCGCAGCATCCAGATCGCGAACGGCACGGCGAAGCCGATGTAGACGAGCGTGAGCCCGCCGAGGCTGTTGAGCAGGTCGAGCGTCTTCAGGTCCAGGAACAGCGGGATGACCAGCGCCTCCAGCGGCACCATCTGCACCACGATCAGCATGACGAGGAAGGTCGTGCGGAACCGGAAGCGGAAGCGGGCCACGGCGGTCGCGGCCATCAGCGCGAGCAGGCCCGACACGAGGACGGTGGCGACGGCCAGCAGTGCGCTGTTGCGGAAGTACTCCCAGAAGGAGACCTCCGCGATGCGGCCGTTCAGCACGAGGTCGAAGTGCTCCAGCGTCGGGTTGACGGGGAAGGGCTTCGGTGTCGTGCTGAAGATCTCGGTGTTCGGCTTGAACGCGGTCGACGCCATCCAGAAGACGGGGAAGACCGCGAGGGCGAAGACGAGCAGCCCCGTCCCGTTCAGCAGGATCTTGCGGGTCAGCCGTCTCATTGTGGGGGGACGACCCCCCGCACCCCCCGGCCGCTTCGCGGTCGTGAGTCTCATTTGGTCTCTCCCTGCCGCACCATGACGCGCACGTACAGGGCGGTCACCACGAGGAGGATGACCGTCAGCACCAGCGCGATCGCCGAGCCCATGCCGAGCTTCGGATTCAGCGAGCCGAACGCCTCGGAGTAGGCGTAGAGCGACAGGTTGAACGCGTCGCGGTTCGCCATCCCGGACATGATGAACAGCTGGGTGAAGACCTTGAAGTCCCAGATGATCGACATGACGACCAGCACGAGGAAGATCGGCTTGAGCATCGGGTAGGTGATGCTCCAGAACGTCCGCCACGCCCCCGACCCGTCCACCCGGGCCGCCTCGTACAGTTCGCCCGGCACGCTCTTCAGCCCCGCCAGGACCGACACGGCGATGAACGGGCACGCCTGCCAGACGACGCACACGGTGAGGACCGTGTAGGTGGACAGCGGCGTCGCGAACCAGTTGTGGTCGCTCCACCCGCCGCCGACGAGGGCGTCGGGCAGCAGGTCCAGCGTCCAGTTGACGAGGCCGCCGGTCGAGCCGAACAGCCAGGAGAAGATGATCGCGGCGGTGACCGGCGGGGTCGCCCACGCGATCATCACGCCGCCG
The DNA here is from genome assembly GCF_004348575.1 of Actinomadura sp. 7K534. NCBI lineage: Bacteria > Bacillati > Actinomycetota > Actinomycetes > Streptosporangiales > Thermomonosporaceae > Actinomadura > Actinomadura sp. 7K534. The sequence continues at coordinate 48,529 of NZ_SMKB01000003.1, read as the reverse complement.
GCCACGAAGGCCGACATCCGCTTGCCGAGCTTGTTGAGCAGCAGCCCCACCAGCGTCCCGATGACCAGGGTGAGGGTCACCGCGACGGCGGCGAACAGCACGGTGTGCTTGAGGGTCTGCCAGAAGAACGGGTCGTTGAGGATCTTCTCGAAGTTCCCGGTGCCCACCTGCTCGGCCGGTTCGCCGCGCAGCTGGCGGTTGCCGACCTTCTGGAACGACATGATCCCGATCTGGATCATCGGCCAGAACATCAGGACGGCGATCACGGCGACGGTGGGCGCGATCAGCAGGTAGGGCCCGAGTCGGGGCCTGCGGCGGAGGCGCACCCGGCCGGAGGTTCTCCGGCCGGGCGGCTTCCGCACCGCGGGAGCGGTGTCGAGCATGGACGGTCCGATCAGCCGAGGTGACGAGGCGGCGGGCTACGACGCGTTGAGCAGCGTATTGGCCTGCTCGTTCGCCTTCTTCAGCTCCGCCTCGGCCGGTGCGCCCTGCATGATCGCCTTGACCGCGTTCGGCAGCACCTTCTTGGCCTGCTCGAACTCGCCCCAGCCGGCGCTGATCGGCGGGAACTGGGTGTTGGCGGCGATGTCGGTGAACACCGCGAGCTTCGGGTCGGAGAACTTCACGTCCGAGCGCATGGACGAGAAGCCGCTGTAGTCGGCCCACGCCTTGGCGTGCTTGGCGTTGTTCAGGATCGTGATGTAGTCGAAGGCCGCGGCCTTGGCCTCGCTGTCGGCCCAGACGCCGAGGTCGGACCCGCCCGCCATGACCGGCGCGTTGCCGCCCGCCTTGGTCGGGATCGGGAAGACGCCCCACTTCTCGGCGTCCTTGTCGGCGATCTTCTTCATCTCCTTGAGCGCCCAGCTGCCGTCGAAGTACATGCCGAGCTTGCCGAGCGCGAAGTCGCGCTGGGGTCCGTCCAGCTCGTTCTTGCCGATGTACTTCTCGGGGGCGACCTTCTCCTTGGCGACGAGCCCGGCGTAGAAGTTCACCGCCTCGACGGCCTGCGGCTGGTCCAGCCGGCCCTTCCACTGCCCGTTGTCCTGGACGGCGACGGTGCCGTCGTTGCCCCAGATGAAGCTGAGCAGCGCGTTGGTCTGGTCGCTCGGGACGCCGATGCCCGGGACCTTCTTCTCGTCCTGGATCTTCTTCGCCGCTGCGGTCAGCTCGGCCCAGTTCTTGGGCTGCTGGATGCCGAGCTCCTGGAACCAGTCGGTGCGGTACCAGACGCCGCGCACGCCGCCGTACCACGGCACCGCGTAGGTCTTGCCGTCCGCCTGGTCGTTGCCGAGGGCGGTCTTGTTGAGCGTCTTGCCGTCGGCCCAGCCCTTGAACTCGTCCGTGATGTCGGCGAGGTTGCCCTGGGCGATGTGGGACTGGACGTCGGTGTTGCCGATCTCGGTCACGTCGGGGCCCTCGCCCCCGGCGGCCGCCTTCTGGAACGTGGTGGCGACCTGCGGCCACGGCACGTACTTGATCTGGACGTCGGTGTCGGGGTGCTCGGCCTTGAAGTCGGCCTCGACGGCGTCGAGGAACTCGGTCTGCTCCGGGGTTCCTTCGCCCATCATCCAGACCTTGAGCTGCGCGGGGTCCTTGCCCGCGTCCGCCCCGTCGCCGTCTTCGCCGCCGCAGGCCGTGGCGGCCAGGGCGATCGCGGCCGCCGCGGCCGCAACCTTGATGAACTTCACTGGGGGATCCTTTCCGGCATCGCCTCGCGCGGCCTGGTGGCCTGCGGTGCGAGTGGGGACGGCCCGGACCCTTTAGGGTCCCAGCCATGCCCCTCTCGCGTTCGCATCGCACGCGGGCGCCCTGCTCGCCAGTCGGCGCTCTGCGAGCGCCCCCTGCCCGGGGTGCGGACCAGTTGGCGCTTGGGCGTAAACTAACAAGAAACTTTCCTAAACAAAACTGCTCGTTAGCGGATTGAGACTTCGAGGGGTATCGCATGGCCGCCAACCGCCCGGGAACGCCGAGGCTGCTGCGTGAACTCAACGACCGCGCGGCGCTGGACCTGCTCGTTGAGCAGGGGCCGCTGACCCGCGCGCAGATCGGCGAGCACACCGGGTTGTCCAAGGTGACCGCGTCCCAGCTGCTGTCCCGGCTGGAGGACCGCGGGCTCGTCGCGGTCGTCGGCTCGCAGGCGGGCGGGCGCGGGCCGAACGCCGCCCTGTACGCCGTCGTCCCGTCCAGCGCCTACGTCGCGGGCCTGGAGGTGGGGCCGGACGGGGTCACCGCCGGCGTCGCCGACATCACCGGCAACATCGCCGCCCAGGTCACCGTCGACCCGAACGGCGCCGACGAGCCGGTGAAGATGGTGCACAGCGCCGTGGTCAAGGCGTGCCGCTCGGCGAAGGTCGCGCTGTCGAAGCTGAACGCGTTCGTCATCGGCACCCCCGGCGTCGTCGACCCGAGGTCCGGCGACGTCCAGTTCTCCTTCGACCTTCCCGCCTGGCACGAGGGCGTCCTCGCCGCCCTGCGGACCGACCTGCGGCGGCCGGTGACGATAGAGAACGACGTGAACCTCGCCGCCATCGCCGAGCGCGCGTACGGCGCCGCGCGCGACGCCGAGGACTTCGCCCTCATGTGGTTCGACCGCGGCATGGGCATGTCGGTGACGCTCGGCGGGCGGCTGCACCGCGGCCGCTCCGGCGGCGCCGGGGAGATCGGCTACCTGCCGGTCCCCGGGGCGCCGCTGCCGCTCGGCGCCGCCCGGCGCGGCCCGGCCGACGAGGGCGTGACCGAGTCGACGTCCTGGGGGATCCCGACCCTCGCGGGCGGCTACGGCGCGCTGGTCGGCGCGGACGGGGTCCGCGCCCTCGCCCACGAGCACGGCATCACCGAGCCGACCGCGGTGGAGTGCGTCCGCGCGGCCGCGGCCGACGAGGACCGCGGCGGCGCGTTCCTGGACGACCTGGCCCGCCGCATCTCCTACGGCGTGACGTCGGTCAACATCGTCCTCGACCCCGGGCTCGTCGTGCTGTCCGGGAGCCTCGGCCGAGCCGGCGGGGAGCCCCTCGCCACCCGCATCGAGGAGATCGTCGGACGTATGAGCCCGACCCGCCCGACCGTTGCGGTGACCGAGGTGGAGGGCAATCCGGTCCTGCGCGGCGCCCTGCACGCGGCGCTCGAACGGGCGCGCGACGACGTCTTCTCGGCGTCGGGGGAGTCCTAGGGAAGCGAAGAGCGCCCCCACCCTGTGGGGGCGCTCGATGGAACGTTCCTGTCGTGCTCCTTGGCGGTGTTCTACTTGGCTGCCGCCGCCACCGGCCGCGGCGGGTGCCGCCGCGGGTCGGTGATCGCACGGTCGAGGACCGTCCGGCTGATGACCTGGCGCTTGCGCCGGATCGCGGCCGCCTTGCGTGCCGTAGGTGTCATGCGAAACCCCGTTCCGCGGTGGCGTCTCGCCCTGCCACCGCAAACCCCGTGATGCACTCATGCTTCCAAACGGGAGGGGGCCGGCGGATCCGTCTGAGGAATGAAATCGGGATCAGACCAAGTGCGGAGAGCACACCGGGGCGACCCGGGGGCGGCGCCCTGGGATCATGGAGGGGACCGCAGTACCGTACCCGCCGTGGGAGAACCCGTGACCGACGAACTGAGGCGGCGCCATGGCGCTGCGTGACCGGCTGCGGCGGCTCGTCCAGAAGCCGGGGAGCATCGACCTCGCGCCGTTCCGCGCCCTGGTCGCGGAGGCCGGCCGGCGCGAGTCCCGGGTCCAGGAGCTCACCGACGCCGAGCTGACCGCCGCCGTGGCCGTCCTCCGCGAGGAGGAGGACCTCGCCGAACTCTGCGCGCTCGGGCGGGAGGCCGCCCGCCGCGCGCTGGGCGAGCGGCCGTTCGACGTGCAGCTCATCGGGACGCTCGCGCTGCTGTCCGGGCACGTCGCGGAGATGGCCACCGGCGAGGGCAAGACGCTCTCCGGCGCCCTCGCCGCGGCCGGGTACGCGCTGCGCGGCCGCCAGGTCCACGTCATGTCGGTCAACGACTACCTCGCGCGCCGCGACGCCGAGTGGATGGGCCCGCTGTACGAGCTGCTCGGCGTGACGGCCGGCTGGGTGGGCCAGTCGTCCACGCCGGCCGAGCGGCGCGCGGCCTATCGGGCCGACGTGACGTACGCGCCGGTCAGCGAGATCGGCTTCGACCTGCTCCGGGACCGGCTCGCCACCGACCCGGACGGCATCGTGCAGCCCGAGCCCGCCGTCGCGCTGATCGACGAGGCCGACTCGGTGCTGGTCGACGAGGCGATGGTGCCGCTCGTCCTCGCGGGCGCCGCCGACCTCGACTCCGCCGACCCCCGGTACGCCGACCTCGTCCGCCGGCTGCGTCCCGGCCTGCACTACTCCACCGACGAGGAGGCCCGCAACGTCCAGCTCACGGCGGAGGGGACGCGCGAGGTCGAGCGGGTCCTGGACGTCGACCTCTACGCGCCCGAGCACCTGCGCACCCTCACCGCCGTGAACGTGGCCCTGCACGCCGAGGTCCTGCTCCACAAGGACGTGGACTACATCGTCCGGGACGGCGCGGTGAAGCTGATCAGCGAGTCGCGGGGACGGGTGGCGCTGCTGCAGCGCTGGCCGGACGGCCTGCAGGCCGCGGTCGAGGCGAAGGAGGCCCTGGAGGCGTCGCCCAGCGGCGAGATCCTCGACTCGATCACCGTCCAGGAGCTGATCGGGCGCTACCCCGTCCGGTGCGGCATGACCGGCACGGCGATGGCCGTCGCGCCGCAGCTCACCGAGTTCTACTCGCTGCAGATCGCGGTGATCCCGCCGAACACGCCCTGCGTCCGCGAGGACCGGCCCGACCGCCTGTACGCGACCTCCGCCGACAAGGAGGTCGCGCTCGTCGAGGAGATCTCCGCGGCGCACGCCGGCGGCCGCCCGGTGCTGATCGGCACCGGCGACGTCGCCGAGTCCGAGCGGCTGGCGCGCCGGCTGCGCCGCGCCGGCCTCGACCCGGTCGTGCTCAACGCCAAGAACGACGCCGAGGAGGCCGCGATCATCGCCGAGGCCGGGGCGTACGGCGCGATCACCGTCTCCACCCAGATGGCGGGGCGCGGCACCGACATCCGCCTCGGCGGCAGCCCCGCGCGGGGGACCGGCGGCGCGCCCGCGGCCCCCGGCACCGCCTCCGCCGAGGCCGGGGGGAGCGACCACGACCGCGTCGCGGCGGCGGGCGGCCTCCTGGTCATCGGGACCGGCCGCTACCACAGCAGCCGCCTGGACGACCAGCTCCGGGGCCGCGCCGGACGCCAGGGCGACCCCGGCGGCTCGGTGTTCTTCACCAGCCTCCAGGACGACCTCGTCACCCGCTACGCGCCCGACGAGCGGCCGAAGGCGGCCTCGGACGACGACGGGCTCATCACCGACAAGGGCGCCCACTGGATCGTCGGGCACGCCCAGCGCGTCGCCGAGGGCGTCGACCTCGAACTGCACCGCAACACCTGGCGGTACAACCACCTGATCGGCCTGCAGCGCGGCGAGCTGCTCGCGGAGCGCGACGCCGTCCTGCACGGCGACGCCGCCGACCGGACGATGGCGGCGGAGGCCGCCGGGCACCACGCCGAGCTGACCGGGATCGCGGGCGCGGACGCGGTGGCGGCCGCGGCGCGGCAGATCGTCCTGTACCAGCTGGACCGCTGCTGGGCCGAGCACCTGGCCTACCTCGCGGACCTCCGCGAGGGCATCCACCTGCGGTCGCTCGGCCGCGGCCTCGACCCGCTGGTCGAGTTCAACCGGGAGGCGGTTCCGGCGGGCAAGCGGCTCCTCGGCGACGCCCGGAAGCGCTCGGTCGCCGCGTTCGAGGCGCTCACCGCCTCCGCGGACGGCATCGACCTCGACTCCGCGGGGCTCAAGCGGCCGTCGGCGACGTGGACGTACCTCGTCCACGACAACCCCTTCGGCTCGCTGGACGAACGCGCCCTGCGCGGCCTGATCAACATGTTCAAGGGCCGCCGCCGCTGACCCGTCAGCGGCCGCTCGGGAGGCCCGTGTCAGGGAGGCCCGTGTTCGGGAGGCCCGTGTCAGGGAGGCCCGTGTCAGGGAGGATCGCGTCGGCGGCGGCGCGGGCCTTCACGGCGGCGTCGCGGACGCCGCCGACGCTGAACGCGACCACCGCGCCCTCGTGCAGGATGAGGAGCTGGTCGGCCAGGGCGCCGGCCGCGTCGCCGGTGAGGCCGGCGTAGAGGTCCCTGATCCATGCCTTCTGCCCGGCGGCGACCGCGTGGACCGGGTGGCCCGGGTCGGGCAGTTCGGCGCAGGCGTTCACCATCGAGCAGCCGCGCGCGGACTCGGTGCTCAGCCAGTCGCCGAGGGCGTCGAACGTGGCGAGGACGCGCTCCCGGGCGTCCGGGACGGAGGCGAGCCGGCCGGTCAGGAACTCGCGCCAGCGCTCGTCGCGGGCGCGCAGGTAGGCGAGGATCAGCGCGTCCTTGGAGCCGAACCGGTCGTAGACGGTCTTCTTGGTGACCCCCGCCTGGGCGGCGATCAGCTCCATGCCGACCGAGCCGATGCCGCGCTCGTAGAAGAGCTCGTTCGCGGCCTGGAGCACGCGCCGGGCGGCGGGTGTGAGCGGCCGGTCCTGCGCGGTGCCGGCGGGCATGGTGCCGGGCATGCGGTCCCCTTCCCTCGGAGTACACCACAAGTATACATACCGGTATAGCTACCATGTATCTATACCGGTATGTATACCTGGGGGAGAGATCATGGCAGTGCGCCATCCGGACACCCTGCTCGGCGCCGCCTTCGTCGTCACCTGGAGCTCCGGCTTCATCGGCGCGGAGCTCGGCACCGGCGCGGCCCCCGCGAGCGCGCTGCTCGCCTGGCGGATGATCGTCGCCGCCGTGCTGCTCGCCGCCCTGCTGGCCTGGCGCCGCCGCCGGATCCCGCCCCGGGACCTCGCCCTGCACGCCGTCATCGGGACGCTGGGGCAGGGCGGCTACCTGTACGGCGTCTTCGCGGCGGTCGACCACGGCGTCGCCGCCGGCATCAGCAGCCTGATCGCGGCCCTCCAGCCGCTCGTCGCGGTCGCCGTCGCCGTCCCGCTCCTCGGCGAGCCGATCACCCGGCGGCAGCTCGCCGGATTCGCCGCCGGCCTCGCCGGGGTGGCCCTCGTCGTCGGCGGCGACCTGCGCGGCGGCGCCCCCGCCTGGGCGTACCTGCTCCCGTTCGGCGCGATGCTCGCGCTGGTCGCCGCGACCCTCGTGGAGCGGCGCGCCCGCCCGGCCATCGCGCTGCCCGAGGCCCTCGCCGTGCAGGCCGTCGTCGCCACGGTCCTGTTCTCCGGTCTCGCGGGCGCGGAGGGCACGCTCGTCCCGCCCGCCGAGCCGGTCTTCTGGGCGGCCATCGCCATTCTGGTCGCCGTCGCGATGTTCGGCGGGTACGGGCTGTACTGGGTCAACGTCCGCCGGACCGGCGTCACCCGGGTCTCGGCGCTGCTGTACCTCACCCCGCCGACCACGATGGTCTTCGGCTGGCTGCTGTTCGGCAGCACCCTGACCCCGCTCTCGCTCCTCGGCGTCCTGGTGTGCGGCGCCGCCGTCGCCGTCGCGCTGCGGGGCCCGGCGGATCAGGCGCGCAGCCGCAGCCCGCGGGGCGTCGGGTGGAAGCCCGCCGACTCCAGCGCGGCGGCCAGCGGCGAGTCGGCGATCGCCGCGCCGTCGGCGCGCTCGACCGTCAGCTTCCCGAGGACGCCCTCCCGGACCGCGAGCGCGAGCGCGTCCACCGCCGGCTGCAGGATGCCGGGATCGTCGTCCCAGGTCAGCAGCGAACGGCCGCCCCGCTCGACATAGAGGACGAGCCGGCCCTCGGTGAGCACGACCAGCGCCCCCGCCTTGCGGCCCGGCTTGTGCCCGCTCGCGACCTCGTCGTCGCGCTCCGGCCAGGGCAGCGCCGCGCCGTACGGGTTCGCCGGATCGGCGGCCGCCAGGACGAGGGCACGGCCGTCAGATTTGGAGGGCGTCTCCCAGAGCGCGGAGATGTCGTCCGGGGGAGCGGGCTGCGCCGGCCGGAGCGCGCGGAGCCGGTCGACGGCGCCCGGCAGCGCGAACTGGGCCGCGCCGAGGCCCTCGACGAAGTAGCCGCGCCTGCAGCGGCCGGTCTCCTCGAACGCGCGCAGGACCGGATAGACGGCGGAGAACCCGCCCGGCGTCCGCTCCGCCGCGACCGCGCCGCGGATGACGATGCCGTACCGCTCCAGCAGCGCCTCCGCGAGCGCGTGCGACCGGAGGGTCGCGGCGGCCTCGCGTCCGGGGAGGGTCCACCAGCGTCCCGCGACCGTGGGCGGTCCCGTCCTGGACGGCAGGACGGGACGGCCGCGCCGGGTCGTCCGGGAGCGGTGCGTCGGACGGCCCGAGCCGAGCGCGGCGCGCAGCGGGGCCAGCGTGTCGTTGGTGAGATGCCCGGCCCAGACGAGGTCCCACACGGCGGTGACGAGATCGGCGTCGGCGGCGGTCACGTGCGCGTTCACCCGGTCGGACAGGGAGCGGAAGAACAGCGCGCCGCCGTCGCCGAGCGCGTCGAGCACGGCCTGGTGGGCGGGCGTCAGGGTGATTTCGGCGGGTTCCGGCATGAGGAGGGGGGCAGTGTCGGCCAGGTAGAGCGCCACCCAGCCGTCACCACCCGGCAGGCCGCCCTGGCCCGCCCACACGACCTCGCCCGCGGAGGTCAGCTCGTCCAGCATGGCCGGGGTGTAGCCCGGGACCCGCGACGGCAGGATCAGCGACTCCAGCGCCGACGCGGGCACGGCGGCGCCCTGCAGCTGCTCGACGGCCTGGACGAGCGCGTCGATGCCGCGCAGCCGCGACCCGCCCGCGATGCCGTGCCAGGCGGGCAGGAAACGGCCGAGCGACTCCGGCGGGGACGGCTCCACCTCGGCGCGCAGCCGGGCCAGGGACCGGCGGCGGAGCGTCCGCAGCACACCCGTGTCGCACCACTCGCTCGTCAGCGGGCCCGTCACGGTCTCGACGGGCAGGAACTCGCCCTCGACGACGCGTCCCGCGCCCGCCAGCCTCCGCAGCGTCTCGGCGACCACGGCGACGCCCAGCCCGAAGCGCGCGGCCGGCGCGCCCGCGCGGAACGGGCCGTGCGTGCGCGCGTACCGGGAGACCAGGTCGCCGAGCGGGTCGTCCACCGGTTCGAGGAACGCCTCGGGGACGCCCACGGGCAGCGGCGCGCCGAGCGCGTCGCGGAGCCGGCCCGCGTCCTCGACGGCCGCCCAGCGCTCCTCCCCGGCGATCCTGACGCGGATGACCCGCCGCGTCGCCTCCAGCTCCTCCAGCCACCGCGACACCTGCACGAGCACGTCGGCGGCGCCGTCCGGCGCGTCCGCGGGGAGGGTGCGCTCGGCCGCCTCCGCCGTCGTGAGCGGGCCGAGGCCGCGCAGGAGGTCGGCGACGCCCTCCAGGTCGCGGGCGCGGCGGTCGGCGGCGAGGCGCTGCAGTTCGCGTTCGGTGTCGGCCACGGCCTCGGGGTCGAGGAGCTCGCGGAGATCGGCCTGGCCGAGCAGCTCGGACAGCAGCGCCGAGTCGAGCGCGAGCGCCTGCGCGCGGCGTTCGGCGAGGGGGGAGTCGCCCTCGTACATGAACGCGCCGACGTAGTGGAACAGCAGCGAGCGGGCGTAGGGGGACGGCTCGGGCGTCTCCACCTCCACCATGCGGATCCTGCGTCCGGACACGTCGCGCATCAGCTGCACCAGGCCGGGGACGTCGAACACGTCCTGCAGGCACTCGCGCATCGTCTCCAGCACGATCGGGAACGACGGGTACTTGCTCGCGGCGGCCAGCAGCTGCGCGGCGCGCTGGCGCTGCTGCCAGAGCGGCATGCGCCGGTCAGGGCGGCGGCGGGGGAGCAGCAGCGAACGCGCCGCGCACTCGCGGAACCGGGCCGCGAACAGGGCCGAGCCGCCCAGTTCGTCCACGACGATGCGCTCGATGTCGTCGGCGTCGAAGACGGCCAGGTCGAGCCCCGGGGGCTCGTCCATGTCGGGAATGCGGATGACGATGCCGTCGTCGGCGTGCATGGCCTGCGCGTCGACGCCGTACCGTTCGCGCAGGCGGCCCGCTATGGCCAGGGCCCACGGCGCGTGCACGCGGGCGCCCAGCGGGGAGTGGACGACCATCCGCCAGTCGCCGAGCTCGTCGCGGAACCGCTCGACCACCATCGTCCGGTCGTCGGGGACGTGCCCGGTCGCCTCCCGCTGCTCGCCCACGTACGACACGAGGTTGGCGGACGCCCACGCGTCGAGGCCGGCGGCGGAGACGCGCTCGCGGGCGTCGCCGGCGGGGAGCCCGGCCAGCTCGCGGGTGAACGAACCGAGCGCGCGCCCCAGCTCGGCGGGGCGCCCGAGGGTGTCGCCGTGCCAGAACGGCAGCTTCCCGGGCTGGCCCGGAGCGGGCGAGACGAGGACGCGGTCGGGCGTGATGTCCTCGATGCGCCACGAGCTGGCACCGAGGACGAACACGTCTCCGACGCGCGACTCGTACACCATCTCCTCGTCGAGCTCCCCCACCCTGGACGCCTTCTCGCCGACCAGGAAGACGCCGAACAGGCCGCGGTCGGGGATCGTCCCGCCGCTGGTCACGGCGAGGCGCTGCGCCCCTGGGCGGTCGTGCAGGACGCCGGTGACGCGGTCCCACACCAGGCGCGGGCGCAGCTCACCGAACTCGTCGCTCGGGTAGCGCCCGGCCAGCATGTCCAACGTCGCCTCAAGTGCCGAGCGGGGGAGCGTGGCGTAGGGGGCGGCGCGCTTGACGAGCGACTCCAGATCGTCGACGGTCCACTCGTCCATGGAGACCATGGCGACGATCTGCTGGGCGAGGACGTCGAGCGGGTTGCGCGGGTAGCGCAGCTCCTCGATCTCGCCGCCCCGCATGCGCTCGGCCACCACCGCCGTCTGGACGAGGTCCCCCCGGTACTTGGGGAAGATCACGCCCTTGGACACGGCGCCGACCTGGTGGCCCGCGCGTCCGACCCGCTGGAGGCCGTTGGCCACCGACGGCGGCGACTCCACCTGGACGACGAGGTCGACGGCGCCCATGTCGATGCCCAGTTCGAGGCTCGACGTCGCGACCACGGCCGGTAGCCGGCCCTCCTTGAGGGCGTTCTCGATACCGGCCCGTTCCTCCTTGGAGACGGAACCGTGATGCGCGCGGGCGATCTCCAGGGGCGCCCCCCTGGCCGTGCCCGCCTGAGCCATGGTGGCCGCCGGGGCGTGGTCCTCGGGGAGGGCGTCGCCGGTGGCGCGCTCGTAGGCGAGCTCGTTCAGGCGGCCGCACAGGCGCTCGGCCAGCCGCCGCGAGTTGGCGAACACGAGCGTCGAGCGATGGGCCTCGATGAGGTCGAGCAGGCGGTCCTCGACGTGGGGCCAGATGCTGCGCTGGCGGGGGTCGGCCGTGCCCGAGTCGTCGACGAACCGCCCCACCTCGCCCATGTCCTCCACGGGGACGACGATGTCGAGGTCGAAGACCTTGTCGGAAGGCGGCTGGACCACCGCCGCGGGCCTCGGCCCGCCCAGGAACGCCGCCACCTCGTCAGTGGGCCGCACCGTCGCCGACAGGCCGATCCGCTGGGCGGGCCGTTCGAGGAGGGCGTCGAGGCGTTCGAGGGACAGCGCCAGGTGCGCGCCCCGCTTGGTGCCCGCCACCGCGTGCACCTCGTCCACGATGACCGTCTCGACCCCGCGGAGCGACTCGCGCGCCCGCGAGGTGAGGATCAGGAACAGCGACTCCGGCGTGGTGATCAGGATGTCCGGCGGCTTGACGGCCAGCCGGCGGCGCTCGTCGGCGGGGGTGTCGCCCGACCGCATCCCCACCCGGACGCCCGGCTCGGGCAGCCCGAGGCGGCGCGCCGCGTGCCGGATGCCGGCCAGCGGTGCGCGCAGGTTGCGCTCCACGTCCACTGCGAGGGCCTTCAGCGGCGATACGTACAGCACACGGCAGCGCCGCAGGGCCTCCTCCGGGACCGGACCCGTGGCGAGCCGGTCGAGGGACCACAGGAACGCGGCCAGGGTCTTGCCGGAGCCGGTCGGCGCCACGACGAGCGTGTTGTCGCCGCTCGCGATCGACTCCCAGGCGCCCGCCTGGGCGGGGGTGGGCGCGGCGAACGCCCCGGAGAACCACTCACGGGTCGCCGGGGAGAAGCGTTCGAGCACGTCACCGCCCATGCCGCCATAGTGCCCCCTCGGTACGACAGTTCGACGGTTCGAGCCGGGACGTGGCGTGCGTCACATTGTAAGCAAGCGCTTGTACGGGCAAGGTCTACGGGTAGACGCTCGCCGCCGCCGGAGTCTCCATGCCCTACGTCATGCTCGCCCTCGGGATCCTGTTCGCCCTGGTCGCCGTCAACGCGCACGCCCCCCGGCGCAGTCCGCTCCTGCTCGCGCCGAGCTTCTTCTGCGGCTGGCTGACGATCGAGATGGCGCCGCACGTCGTCGTCACCTGGGCGGCCGCGACCGCGCTGACGGCGGCGTTCGGCGGACTGGACGGCTGGCCGGGCCGGGTCGGGTTCGCCCTGGCGATCCTCGGCATCGCGGGCGTCGCCGCGACCATCTTCGCCTCACGCCGCACGGTCGTCACCCTCCGGGACAGCGGCGCGCCCCTCGACCTGGACCCCGAAGGCGCGCCCCGGTACCCGCTGGCACACCTGATCGTGCCGCAGCTGTGCCTGATCCCCCGCAAGGGCGTCCGGGTGGAGCGCAACGTCGTGTTCCACGAGGACGGCCGGCTGCGGTTGAAGCTGGACGTCTTCCAGCCCGCTGCCGAGCGTCCCGACGGTGAGCCGCGCCCCGGGCTCATGCAGATTCATGGCGGCGCCTGGGTGATCGGGGACAAACGTGAGCAGGGCCTGCCGCTGCTCAACCACATGGCGCTCCAAGGATGGGTGGGCTTCAACGTCAACTACCGGCTCAGCCCACGCGCCACCTTTCCCGACCATCTGATCGACCTCAAGCGTTTCCTCGCCTGGTACAGGGACCACGCCGAGGAGTACGGGGCCGACCCTGACTTTCTCTGCGTGACGGGTGGTTCAGCCGGTGGACACCTCACGGCCCTGGTGGCATTGACCGCGAACGTGCCGGAGTTCCAGCCCGGCTTCGAGGACGTCGACACCACCGTCCAGGGGGCAGTTCCGTTCTACGGCGTCTACAACCTCTTCGAGCCAGGGCCGTGGCCGCGCCCAATGGGCGCCACTCGACTCATGGAACGCATGGTCATCAAGAAGCCCTTCGCAGAGAACCAGGAGGCGTACGCCAAGGCGTCCCCTGTCACGTACATCGGCAAGGACGCGCCGCCCTTCCTTGTCATCCACGGGGACCGCGACTCGCTCATCCCCGTGGCGGAGGCCCACCGATTCGTCGAACGCCTCCGGGAAGTCTCAGAGGCACCCGTCATCTACGCCGAGATGAAGGGCGCCCAGCACGCGTTCGACGTCTTCCCCTCTTACCGGACGGCCCGTGTCATCGAGGGCGTGGAGCGCTACCTGACCGGGCTCCACCGGCAGTACCGCCAGGGGACCCCGCCGGCCGTCCCAGGAGAGGTCTCGGAATCCTTGGACGGTGCGTCCGGCCGGCCCCGGGCCACGGCGGCGGAATGAGCCCCCTGCCGTCCGATAGCGTGGAACCGTGCGGCTCACAGTGTTCTGGGATCGGATGAACCAGCAGTTCGGCGCCACCTACGCCCAAAGCGTGGCCAAGGACTACGTCATGTCCGAGCTGAACGGCCGCACCATCGAACAGGCCCTCGCCGACGGGGAACCGGCCAAGAGGGTCTGGCAGGCGGTCGTCGCCACCTTCGACGTCCCCTCGAAACTCCAGTAGGCGGCGCGCGGCGGTGGCCTGACTCCGCGCGGGTCAGTCCGGGACGGGCAGGTGGGCGTACAGGTCCATCGCGTCCACGGACGACGGCAGGTCGCTGACCTGGCCGTCGCCGACCTCGACGACGCGCCACACGCCGTCCGTCCGCCGCGCCAGGTCGGTCGTGATGAACCGGCAGCCCAGCGCGCGCACGGCCGGGGCGACCGTGTCCAGGTCGGGGTCCAGTTCCACGCCCGGACTGTCGGGGTGCGGGCCGACCAGCGCCGGCTCACCGTCCACCCACCACACGCGGGCCTCGCCCTCGCCGTCGTACTGCTCGAACTCGCGCACGACGAGACCGCCCGCCAGATGGTCGTCCCGCAGCGCGACCATCTTCGAGGCGACGTCGTGAAGCTGCCCGAGGTTCTTCACGTCGGGGACGAAGCACGCCTCCTCCCACTCGTGCTTGCACGACTTCACATAGTCCTTCACCACGCCCGGCCCACCGCGCAGCGGCCGTACGAGCTCTTTCAGCTCGCTCAGCTCGCCGGGGCTCTGGCCGATGCGCAGGGGCCGCCACACGCTGTGGGGGGTCAGCCCGGCGAACGTGTCGTGCCAGCCCGGCAGCTCGTGCGCGCGCCTGTAGTCGTCCGGATGCGTGAGCAGCACCGTCCCGCGCTGCTTCAGCGCGGCGAAGACCGCGGCGTACTCGTCTCCGGTGAGCATCCACCCGCGGTACCAGATCGGCCCCAGGTCGTCGGGCACTCCCCGGACCGCGTCGTCCACGTCGCCGCGGCGGAGCGCGTCGTGATCGAGCAGGGCGATCTCGCCGTAGTGGTCGCGCACGGCCGCGGCCTCGCGCAGAAAGTGCGGGTCAACGCGCCGAGGGTGGATCGGATCGACGCAGAAGAGAACGGTCAGCGTCATGATTGGAACCCTCCGTGGACGGCGCCAGCGTACGGGGTCGGGACCATGGAACGCACGGAGATTCCCACCCGAATCGCCCAACCGGCCGATGATCGAACTTATGTTCGGTAAGCTGGCCCGGTACCGCGGCGTCGTCCACAATCGCGCCCGGGCCTCGCAAAGTGTCGGAGGCCCGCCGTAACGTCGCCCTCGACATCGCAGTCAGCGGCCGAGAGCCGACAGTCACGACGAGAAGGACATCTCACATGGCAGCGAACGACCGGGAGAAGGCTCTCGAAACCGCACTCGCCCAGATCGAGCGGCAGTTCGGCAAGGGGTCGGTCATGCGGATGGGCGAGGAGGCGCGGGCGCCGGTCGAGGTGATCCCCAGCGGCGCGATCTCCCTCGACATCGCGCTCGGCATCGGCGGCCTGCCCCGCGGCCGCGTCGTCGAGGTGTACGGCCCGGAGGGCTCCGGCAAGACGTCCATCGCGCTCCACGCCGTGGCCAGCGTCCAGAAGAAGGGCGGCATCGCCGCGTTCGTGGACGCCGAGCACGCCCTCGACCCCGAGTACGCGGCCGCCCTCGGCGTGGACATCGACGCCCTGCTCGTCTCCCAGCCCGACACCGGCGAGCAGGCACTGGAGATCACCGACATGCTGATCCGTTCCGGCGCGATCGACATCGTCGTGATCGACTCCGTCGCCGCGCTCGTCCCGCGCGCCGAGATCGAGGGCGAGATGGGCGACAGCCACGTCGGCCTCCAGGCCCGCCTCATGTCGCAGGCCCTGCGCAAGCTCACCGGCGCCATCAACACCACCAAGACGACCGCCGTCTTCATCAACCAGCTCCGCGAGAAGGTCGGCGTCATGTTCGGAAGCCCCGAGACGACGACCGGCGGCCGGGCGCTGAAGTTCTACGCCTCCGTCCGGCTGGACGTCCGCCGCATCGAGACGCTCAAGGACGGCACCGAGGCCGTCGGCAACCGCGTCCGGGTCAAGGTCGTCAAGAACAAGATGGCCCCGCCGTTCCGCGTCGCCGACTTCGACCTGCTCTACGGCCAGGGCATCAGCCGCGAGGGCGGCCTGATCGACCTCGGCGTGGAGCACGGCTTCGTCCGCAAGTCCGGCGCCTGGTACACCTACGACGGCGACCAGCTCGGCCAGGGCAAGGAGAACGCCCGCAACTTCCTCAAGGCCAACCCCGACATGGCCGACGGCATCGAGAAGAAGATCAAGGAGAAGCTCGGCATCGGCCCGAAGGTCGACCGGGAGGCCGAGCCCGCCGCCCCGGACGCCGCCGCGGCGCCCGCGCCGCCGGAGGCCCCCGCCAAGACCGCCGGCCGGAAGACGGCCAAGGCCAAGCCGGGTGATTCCTGACGGGGAATCCCACGATAAGGGTGACTCCTGACGAAGAGTGGGCGATGATCTCGTATGCAGGGCGGCGGCGCCTTATCCGGCATCGCACGATCGGTGCGCGGACCTTCCCCGACGGCGCCGCCGCTCCCACGGCCCGCCCGCCGCACCTCCGGGTGAGGACGACCACCGGTGGATGACCCCGACGCCAAGGCGCCCCGCGGCGAGCGGGGCGGGCACGCGGCGGATCCCGAGGGGGCCGCGCGGGACATCTGCCTGCGGATGCTGTCCAGGTCGCCGCGCACCCGCGCGCAGCTGGCCGACGCCCTGCGCCGCAAGGACGTCCCGGACGACGTCGCGGAACGGGTCCTCGGCCGCTTCACCGACGTCGGCCTCATCGACGACGAGGCGTTCGCGAAGGCGTGGGTCCAGTCCCGCCACACCGGCCGCGGCCTGGCCAGGCGGGCCCTCGCCCACGAACTCCGCCGCCGCGGCGTCGCGGACGAAACCGTCAACGACGCCGTCGAGTCCCTCGACACCGACCGGGAGGAAGCGACCGCCCGCACCCTCGTGGCCCGCAGACTCCCGTCCACGAGGGGCGTCGACCCCGCCAAACGCACGCGCCGCCTGGTCGGCATGCTCGCCCGCAAGGGCTACCCGCCCGCCCTCGCCTACCGGGTCGTCAAGGAGGCCCTCGCGGAAGAAGGCGCGGAGCTGGAGGACCTCCCCGAGCCGCTCGACTGACCCGCCCCGCGGCACCGGCCCCGCGATGCGCCCGGCCTTACAAAGCCCGCCCGCCAAGGGCAAGGCAAGTAAGCACCGCTTGCTCATTGCCTCCGTGCCGCTTACCGTTACGGCAGTGAGGAGTTACTCCGCGTCTCGCGGATTGCCATACGACCGAGCACGTTCCAGCAGCTGAGAGGCATACAGGACACGTTCGTCGACCGGATACGGCCGAATCACCGGGGGCGCGTAGCGCGCTGCCCGGCGGTGTCATGCATCCGGCCGTCCGATGAGCGCGGGTAAATCCTCGCTAGGCAGGGTCCGGACTCCTGACGGGCCCGCGGCGAGGAAGGATCGACCTCATGGAGAGCGTCCTGCTGGGTGCAGCGCTGCTGGTGGCCCTGGTCGCTCTCGTGATCATCGTTCTATGGCGTCCGGGCACGGCGGGGAAGGCGGCGGCGGAGCTGGCCCGCGCGCAGAGCGAGGCCGACGAGATCCGGTCCAAGGCCAAACGGGACGCCGAAGAGGTCCTGGGGAACGCCGAACGCGACGCGCAGCGGATCGCGTCCGACGCGAGCGCGAAGGCCGAGGAGGAGGGCCAGGCCCTCCGCGACGACCTGCGGAACGTCCGTGAGGACCTGGAGCGCCGCGAGGCGCGGCTCGCCGAGCGGGAGCAGCGGCTGGACGGGGAGCTGCGGCGCCTGGAGGAGTGGCAGGGGCGGCTCACCGAGACCAAGAAGGCCCTCGAAGTCCGCGAAAGGGAACTGGACGGCGTCGCCGAGGAGCGCCGCAAGGTCCTGGAGCGCGCGGCCGGCCTCACCGCCGGGCAGGCCAGGGCGGAGCTCGTCGCGGCGATCGAGAACCAGGCCAAGCGGGAGGCCATCCCGATCACCCGCGAGATCGAGAACGCGGCGCGCGCCGAGGGCGACAAGCGCGCCCGCAAGATCGTGACGCTGGCGATCCAGCGGGTCGCCAGCGAGCAGACGGCCGAGTCGGTCGTGTCGGTGCTGCACCTGCCGAGCGACGAGATGAAGGGCCGCATCATCGGCCGCGAGGGCCGCAACATCCGCGCGTTCGAGACCACCACCGGCGTCAACCTGATCATCGACGACACGCCCGAGGCGGTGCTGCTGAGCTGCTTCGACCCGGTGCGGCGCGAGGTCGGGCGGCTGACGCTGGAGAAGCTCGTCCTGGACGGCCGGATCCACCCGCAGCGCATCGAGGAGATCTACGAGCGCAGCAAGAGCGACGTGGAGCAGCTGTGCGTGCGCGCCGGTGAGGACGCGCTGGTCGAGGTCGGCATCGCCGACATGCATCCGGAGCTCATCGCGCTGCTCGGCCAGCTGCGCTACCGCACGTCCTACGGGCAGAACGTCCTGAAGCACCTGATCGAGTCCGCGCACATCGCGGGCATCATGGCGAGCGAGCTGCGGCTCCCGGTGGACATCGCCAAGCGCGGGACGCTGCTGCACGACATCGGCAAGGCGCTGACCCACGAGGTCGAGGGCAGCCACGCGCTGATCGGCGCGGAGATCGCCCGCCGCTACGGCGAGCCCGAGGACGTCGTCCACGCCATCGAGGCGCACCACAACGAGGTCGAGGTCCGCACGGTGGAGGCGGTGCTGACGCAGGCCGCCGACGCCGTCAGCGGCAGCCGCCCGGGGGCGCGCAGGGAGTCCCTGGAGGCGTACGTCAAGCGGCTGGAGCGTCTGGAGGAGATCGCCCGCGACAAGCACCCCGGGGTCGAGAAGGTCTTCGCGATGCAGGCCGGCCGTGAGATCCGGGTGATGGTCAAGCCCGACGCAGTCGACGACATCCAGGCCCAGGTCATCGCCCGCGACATCGCCAAGCAGGTCGAGGACGAGCTGACGTACCCGGGGCAGATCCGCGTCACCGTCGTCCGGGAGTCGCGCGCCACCGAGTTCGCCCGCTGACCCCGCGGACGCCCGGCCCCGGGGCGCGGGCGGCTGAGGGCGGCCGGGCCCGTCCGCCGGCGCGGGGGCGGACGGGCGGGTATCAGCCGACCGTCAGTTGGATCGGTTCCACACCGCGGGGCTCGAAGCCGAGAGTCTGGCCGTAGAACGCCAGCTCGGCCTCCAGGCAGCGGATGACGGTGTCGGCCCGGCGGAAGCCGTGCGACTCGCCCTCGAACGTGAGGTAGGCGTACGGCATCTTCTTCCCCGCCAGCGCCAGCGCGAAGCGCTCGGACTGGTCGGGCGGCACCACCGGGTCGTTGAGGCCCTGCAGCAGCAGGACGGGGCAGGCCGTCCTGTCGGCGCTGCCGAGCGGCGAGCGCTCCTCGTAGGCCCGCTCGAAACCGGGCAGCGGCCCGATCAGCCCGAACAGGTAGTGGGACTCGAAGTCGTGCGTGGCCTCGGCGAAGCTCTGCAGGTCGCTGATCCCGTAGTAGGACGTGGCGGCCTTGAAGACGTCGGTGCGGGTGATGGCGGCGAGCGTCGTCCAGCCGCCCGCGGAGCCGCCGCGGATCGCGAGCCGGGCGGGGTCGGCGATCCCGCCGTCGACGAGGGCCTGCGCGGCGGCGACGGCGTCCTCGACGTCCACGACGCCCCACTGGCGGCGCAGCCGCTCGCGGTAGGCGCGGCCGTAGCCGGTCGATCCGCCGTAGTTGACGTCGATGACGCCGATGCCGCGGCTGGTGAAGAACGCACGCTCCAGGTCGAGGGTCGTGGAGACGTGCCCCGTGGGCCCGCCGTGCACGAACACCACGTACGGCGGCAGCTCGCCCTCCGGCGCGGCGGCCTCCGGGTTGGCGGGCGGGAAGACGTAGGCGTGGACGGGACGCCCGAACGGCCCCTCCAGCCGTTCGGCGCGCGGCCGCGACAGGTAGGCGACGTCGGGCAGCTCGGCCAGCTCGCGGCGCAGCCCCTCGACGCGGCCGGTGGTGGTGTCCACCCGCACGACGGACGTGGGCAGGTCGGGCCCGCCGGCGATGCCGACGATCGTCGTGCCGTCCGTGGACAGCTGCGGCTGCCAGTGCCCGTACGGCACCTCCAGGTCGGTGAGGTCCAGCGTCTCCGGGTCGTAGACGCCGAGGCGCAGGTCGCCCTCGCCGTGCAGGACGGCGAGGCGCCCGTCGCCGAGCAGCGCGTACGGCATGCCGCCGAGCTGCCACAGCGGGCCCGCGAACTCCTCCTCGGCCGGGTACAGGGCCTGCGGCGACTCGCCGTGCAGGCCGACCTGGTAGATGTTCCACCAGCCGGGCCAGTCGGAGATGACGTAGAGGGACTCGTTGTCGCGCCACAGCGGCGCGAGCGCCGACTCCTTGAGGCCGCCCTTGACGGTGCGGGGCGCGACCGCGGCGCCGTCCTCGAGCGCCGCCACGCGGATCTCGGTGCCGTCCCACGGCATGCGCGGGTGGTTCCACTGCACCCACGCCAGGTGGCCGCCGCCGGGTGACGGGGCGGGGGAGGCGTAGAAGTCGGCGCCGGTGACCAGTTCGCGGATCGCGCCCGCGTCGTCGGCGGCGCTCCCGTCGAGGGGGACGGCCACGATCGCGCGCCTGATGCCCGTGGCGGGCTCGCCGGCCGCGGGGGCGTCCGCACCCTCGGCGCCCTCGGGCTCGGCCCGCGGCGCGGCGATGTGGCCCTCGCAGACGCACCAGATCTCCGTGCCGTCGGGGGACAGGACGTAGTCGGCGAAGCGGAGCCCCGCCGGGACGGCCGGCTCGGGGGTCAGCGGGTACGGCTTCGGGTCGCCCTCGTCGAGCCGGTGCAGCCGCTGGTCGTCGTAGTTGGAGAAGACGATCGACCGGCCGGCGGCGGTGCGGACCGGCAGGTACGACCGCCCGCCGTACTCGTGGACGCGGGTGCGGGCGTCCCACGGCGCCTGCAGCAGCTCGGTGCGGTGCCCGCCCTTGAGATGGATGACCGTGGTCCGCCCGCCCTCCTCGGGCCGCGTCTCCTGCCACCACACGTCGCTGCCCTCGACGGTGGGGAAGCTGAGGCGCAGCCGGGCGCGGGCGACGTCGGCCGCGGAGATGGGGGATGGCCATGAGCCATAGGGAAGGGTCGCACGAGCGGTCATACCAGGAATCGTCCCGCATACGGGGACGTGTTGGGGTGATGACGGGCCGTTTGACTTCGGAAAGATACAAGCGGACCACCAGCCAACTCGCCGGTAACACGGTCGAGGGCGCCGCCCGGGGGGTGGCGGCGCCCTCCTCCGTGTCGCAGGGCGGGCGGGTGCGCTCGTCAGGCGGCCCCGGGTTCGCCGGTGGCCTGGCGCGTCATTCCGGGCGCCGGGGGCGGCCCGGACGTACCGAGGGTCTTGGCCGAGGTCTTGCGGCTCCGGCGGCTCCGGCCCTCCAGCCACGTCGCGAGCCGGCTCAGCGACATGTTCATCGCGATGTAGATGATCGCGACGACGATCCCGGCCTGCAGGACGTTGTTGTGGTAGTTCGCGGGGACCTGCTTGAAGCCGGCCTGGAGGAACTCGCCGTAGGCGATGATGAACCCGAGTGCGGTGTCCTTCAGCAGGACGACGATCTGGCTGACGATCGCGGGCATCATCGCGGTGACGGCCTGCGGCAGCAGCACGAGCCGCATGACGCCGTTCTTGCGCAGGCCGACCGAGTAGGCGGCCTCCGACTGGCCCTTGGGCACCGCCAGGACGCCCGCCCGCACGATCTCGGCGAGCACCGCGCCGTTGTACATCACCAGGCCGAACACGACCGCGGCGAACGCGGGCACGGTGACGACGCCGGCGTTGCTCTCCACGCCGAAGATGAAGAAGAAGTAGTCGACCGACATCCGCTGGATCTGGCCGAACTGCGACTCGGCGATCGCCGGGCTGATCTTGTTCGGGACGAAGAACGCCAGGAAGATCAGGATCAGCAGCGGGATCCCGCGGAAGAACTCGACGACGGCGCCGGCGGGGAGGCGGATCCACCAGTGGTCGGACAGCCGCGCCAGGCCGAACACGGCCCCGAACACCAGCGCCAGCACGGTCGCGACGGCGGCGGCCTTCAGGGTGTTCAGCAGCCCCGGCAGGAGCAGGTGCCGCCAGACCGTCCACTCGGTGAACGGGGTCCACAGATGCTTCTCGAACTGGCCCTTGTCCTGCAGCCGCCAGCATAGCGCCGCCAGGATCGCGAGGAGCACGACCGACACCAGGACGCTCAGCAGCCTGTTCCGCTTCTGCGCCCGGGGGCCGGGGATGTCGAAGAGGACGTTCGCTTCCTTGCTCACCGCGCCACCGCCATCCGCTTGGCCAGCCAGCCGAAGAAGTAGCCGGTCGGCAGGGTGAGGATCAGGAAGCCGATGGCGACGCCGAGGAACAGCGGGATCACGCCGTCGGAGAACGTCGGCTTGTCGACGATCGTCTTGGTCACCAGCGCGACCTCACCGTAGCTGGCCGCGGCGGCCACCGTCGTGTTCTTGATCATGGCGATGAGCACGCTGCCCATCGGCGCGATGATCGACCGGAACGCCTGCGGCAGGATGATCATCCGGAGCGACTGGTTGAACGTCAGCCCGATCGAGCGGGCCGCCTCGGCCTGCCCCAGCGGGATGGTGTTGATGCCCGAGCGCAGGGTCTCGCACACGAACGCCCCGGTGTACGCGGACAGTCCGACGACCGCCCACCAGTAGTAGGTCGTCGAGGAGACGCTGGAGAACTTCAGGGCGAGGATGTCGTTCAGCCCGAGGCTGCACATCAGCAGCACCAGCGTGAGCGGCGTGTTCCGGACGATGTTGACGTAGCCCGTGCCGAACTTGCGCATGACGGGCACGGGCGCGACGCGGAAGCTCACCATGACCGTGCCGATGATCAGGGAGAGCACCGCCGCGGCGCCCGCCAGGCGCAGGGTCGCCCAGAACCCCCGGAGGATCTCCCCGGAGTTCTCGAAGAACGGGGTGAAGTCAAACATTGCTCAGCTGTTCCATGGCGTTCCAAGGGGTCGGGGCGGGCCGGTGCGTCCCCGGGGGACACGTCCTCGCGGGGACGCACCGGCGCGACCGGTCGGGCTCGGCCTGGGTCAGGAGCGGCGCCCGCGGCCGGGCGCGCCGCCTGCGGTCAGGCGCAGCCCTCCACCGCCGGGACCTCCTTGACGAGCTTCAGCCCGGTGCCGGCGAAGTGCTTGTCGAGGTACTGCCCGGCGGCGCCGTCGGAGTACATCTTGGCGATGGCCTTGTTCACGGCCTCGCAGGTCTCGGTGTCGCCCTTCTTCATGCCGACGCCGAACTTCTCGTCGGTGAAGGGGTCGTTGATGACCTTGAAGGAGCCCTTCTGCTGGTTGGCGAACCCGGCGAGGATCAGGTCGTCGGTGCTGACCGCGTCGAGGGCGCCGGACTTCAGCTTGCTCACGCACTCGGAGTAGCTCTGCGCGTCGACCAGCTTGACGCCGTCGATGTCGAGCTTGCCGTCCGGCGGCGGGTCGGTGATCCGGCGGAAGGAGTTGGACCCCGCCGCCTTGCACAGCCGCTTGCCCTTGAGGTCCGCGGCCTTCTTGATGTCGTTGTTGTCGGCGTTGACCATCGTGTCCTGGTGGGCCACGTAGTACGGGCCGCCGAACGTCACCTGCTGCTTGCGCGCCTCGGTGATGGAGTAGGTGGCCACGACCAGGTCGACCTGGCCGCCGCCGATGAACGACTCGCGGTTCGCGGAGGTCGTCTCCTTGAAGGTGATGCCGTCCTCGGGGACGCCCAGCTCCTTGGCGATGTACTTGGCGACGTCGACGTCGAAGCCGTCGAAGGTGCCGTCGGGCTTCTTCAGGCCCAGGGCCGGCTGGTCGAACTTGATGCCGATGGTCAGCTTCTTGTCGTCCTGCGCCTTCTGCAGGACCGTCTTGGCCTCGGTCTTCTCCGTGTCGCTGCCACACGCGGAAAGCGCCAGTGACAATGCCATCCCCGCCCCGATGAGGGCGCCGAAACGACGTACTCGCATTTCTCGTCCTACCTCTACTCTGCCGGAGCCCCGTGGCTCTGTGGACCATTCACGTCCGCTGTGGACCGAACAGCTCAGGTTTCTGGATACATCGGGGAAAAGTGGATCAGTGGGTGAGGATCTTGGAAAGGAAGTCCTTCGCGCGGTCGGTGCGCGCGTTGGTGAAGAACTCGTTCGGCGTGTTCTCCTCCACGATCTGGCCGTCCGCCATGAAGACGACCTTCTGCGCCGCCCGGCGGGCGAAGCCCATCTCGTGGGTCACGACGATCATCGTCATGCCCTCGCGGGCCAGGCCGGTCATGACGTCGAGGACCTCGTTGACCATCTCGGGGTCGAGCGCGGAGGTCGGCTCGTCGAAGAGCATCACCTTCGGCCGCATCGCGAGGGAGCGCGCGATCGCGGCCCGCTGCTGCTGGCCGCCGGACAGCTGGGCGGGGTACTTCTGCGCCTGGTTCGCGATGCCGACGCGGTCCAGCAGCTCCATCGCGTGCTTCTCGGACTCCTGCTTGCCCTGCTTGCGGACCTTGATCGGCCCGAGCGTGACGTTGTCCAGGATCGTCTTGTGCGCGAAGAGGTTGAACGACTGGAACACCATGCCGACGTCGGCGCGGAGCTTCGCGAGCTCCTTGCCCTCCTTCGGCAGCTCCTTGCCGTCGAGGAGGATCTTCCCGCTGTCGATGGGCTCCAGCCGGTTGATCGACCGGCACAGGGTCGACTTCCCGCCGCCGGAGGGGCCGATGACGACGACGACCTCTCCGGAGTTCACGGTCAGGTTGATGTCCCGGAGGACGTGCAGCTCCCCGAAATGCTTGTTGACGTTCTCGGCCACCACGAGGGGCCGGCCGCCCTCGGCGCCCGGCTCCGGGGCGGAGTCCCCAGGCCCGTCCTTGGTGAGGTCGGGTCCGCCTTCGCTGTCCGTCATGCGGTCGGACTTTACGTCATGCGCGACGGCGCGAAAGTTGCCGCGCGGTACCGATACGATCACGAATCCCCATGTCGGGCGGGGTCCGCCGTGGCGGAGAGTGATCATCGGAGGTCGCCCGCGTCGCAATGGCCGGTTCGGTGATATCGCGTAAGGCCCGTACCCTTGGTAACCGTCATGAGTGCGCCTATGAATACGGCTCCCCGTACGTACGAGATCCGTACTTACGGGTGCCAGATGAACGTTCACGACTCCGAGCGGCTGTCCGGTCTCCTGGAGGCGGCGGGGTACGTCCGCGCCGGCGACGCCGAGCCCGACGTGGTGGTGTTCAACACCTGCGCGGTGCGGGAGAACGCCGACAACCGGCTCTACGGCAACCTGGGCCATCTGCGGCCGGTCAAGGACGGCCATCCCGGCATGCAGATCGCCGTGGGCGGGTGCCTCGCGCAGAAGGACCGCGACACCATCGTCCAGCGCGCCCCCTGGGTGGACGTCGTGTTCGGCACGCACAACATCGGGTCGCTGCCCGCGCTGCTGGAGCGGGCGCGCGTGCAGAGCGAGGCGCAGGTCGAGATCGAAGAGTCGCTGGTGACCTTCCCCTCGACGCTGCCGACGCGCCGTGAGTCGCCCTACGCCGCGTGGGTGTCGATCTCCGTGGGCTGCAACAACACGTGCACGTTCTGCATCGTCCCCTCGCTGCGCGGCAAGGAGAGGGACCGCCGCCCCGGGGAGATCCTCGCCGAGATCGAGGCGCTGGTCGGCGAGGGCGTCCTGGAGGTCACCCTCCTCGGCCAGAACGTCAACGCGTACGGCTCCGGTTTCGGCGCCCTCGCCGCCGCGCCGGACGAGGTCCGCGCGATGACGGCGGGCGGGGAGTCCGCGTTCGCGGGGCTGCTGAGGGCGTGCGGGGACGTCGAGGGCCTGGAGCGGGTCCGGTTCACCTCACCGCACCCCAAGGACTTCACCGACGACGTCATCGCCGCCATGGCCGAGACGCCGAACGTGATGCCGTCGCTGCACATGCCGCTGCAGGCGGGGTCGGACGCGGTGCTGCGCGCGATGCGCCGCTCGTACCGGCAGGAGCGCTACCTCGGCATCATCGACGATGTCCGGGCCGCCATCCCGGACGCGGCGATCACCACCGACATCATCGTGGGCTTCCCCGGGGAGACCGAGGCCGACTTCGAGGAGACCCTGCACGTGGTGCGGGAGGCCCGGTTCTCGTCGGCGTTCACCTTCCAGTACTCCAAGCGTCCGGGCACCCCGGCGGCGGCCATGGACGGCCAGCTGCCGAAGGAGGTCGTCCAGGAGCGGTACGAGCGGCTGGTCGCCCTCCAGGAGGAGATCTCCTGGGAGGAGAACAAGAAGCAGCTCGGCCGGACCATGGAGGTCCTAGTGGCCGAGGGCGAGGGCCGCAAGGACCAGGCGACCCGCCGGCTGTCGGGCCGGGCGCCCGACAACCGGCTCGTCCACTTCGCCGTGCCGGAGGAGCCGGTCCGCCCCGGCGACATGGTCACGGTGGAGGTCACCTACGCCGCGCCGCACCATCTCGTCGCCGACAAGCCCGCGCCGGCCGTCCGCCGGACGCGGGCGGGCGACGCGTGGGAGGCCCGCCGGGCCGGGACGGACGGCCGGCAGGGCGTTTCGCTCGGAATGCCGTCGATCGGGCGTCCGGCGCAGGCCGACACGCCCGCGCCGGGCTGCGCCACCGTCTCCTGAACTCGGGCATGATCGAGGGTCGATCCCGCGTGCCGCCCACGGTGGCGGTCGCGGGCCCGGCGTCAGGGAGGAAGTGTGCTCGTATCGGCGGCGGTGTGCCCGCATCCGCCTCTCCTCGTGCCCGCGGTGGCGGGGGAGGCGGCGCCTGAGCTGGACGGGCTGCGCGCCGCGTGCGACGAAGCCGTCCAGCGCCTGGGCGAGGCAGACGTACTGGTCGTCGTCGGCGGCGCTCCGGAGACCCGGACCTACGGGCCGGACGCGTACGCGACGCTCCAGCCGTACGGACTCTCCTGGACGGTCCCCGACCACCCCAAGGACGACGCGGAGGCGCTGCCGCTCTCCCTCAGCATCGGGCGCTGGCTCCTGCATAGGCAGGACGCCGACACCGATGCCCGTTACGAGGCGATCGCGTTCGACGCGCCGCCGGAGGAATGCCTGGGTCTCGGGCGGCGACTGGCCGAGTCGGCCGAACGGGTCGCCCTCCTGGTGATGGGCGACGGCACGGCGTGCCGCTCGGAGAAGGCGCCGGGGTACCTCGATGCGCGTGCGGCCCCCTACGACGGGGCCGTGGCGCGCGCCCTCGGACGCGCGGACACCGCCGCCCTGGCCGACCTGGATCCGGATCTCTCCCGGGAGCTCCAGGTGGCCGGGCGGGCGGCATGGCAGGTGCTCGCCGGCGCGGCCGGCGGGGACGGCTTCAGCGCCGGCCTGCTCGCGGACGAGGCGCCGTACGGAGTCGGCTACTTCGTCGCGGCCTGGTCACGCCCGCCTTACGGCTGCTGACCGGGTCCCTCGTGACCGCCGCCACCCGGAGCGCCACCGCCGGGCCCGCCGCCACCGGGAGTCCCACCGCCGGGCGCCCCACCAGCGGGGCCGCCGCCGGGGCCGCCGCCCTGGCCGCCTTCGCGGTCGACGTACTCGCCGGCCTTGTCCTGGACCCGGTCGACCTTGTCGGCGTGCTTCCCGCCCGTGCGCTCGTCGATCATGTCCCCGCCCCGCTCGACACCGTGGCGTGCCTTGTCGGGGTGCTGCCCGAGCATCTGCTTCACCTTGTCGACGATGGACATCGAAAATCCCCCCGGATCCCTCGTCCTGTCGGTGGTGCCCGCTTGGCGCGGGACACCCGTACAGTCCGCCCATACCCATACTGTTGCCACAATTAAGCCCGTGACCTCACGAAATGCGTCCGATGCCGCGCACCCGGCGCCGCGTCCCACCGCCCCCGGCGTGCTCGCGGTCGTCGGCGCGACCGCCGCCGGAAAGTCCGACCTCGCCGTGGAGCTGGCCCTGGCGCTGGACGGGGAGGCGGTGAACGCCGACTCGATGCAGCTCTACCGCGGCATGGACGTCGGGACCGCGAAGCTCACCCCCGCCGAGATGCGCGGGGTGCCCCACCACCTGCTGGACGTCTGGGACGTGACCCGGACCGCGAGCGTCGCCGAGTACCAGCGGCTCAGCGAAGCGGTGATCGCCGACATCCGCGGCAGGGGCCGGACGCCCGTCCTCGTCGGCGGTTCCGGCCTGTACGTGCGGGCAGCGCTCGACCACATGGACTTCCCGGGCACGGACCCGGACGTCCGGGCGCGGCTGGAGGGGGAACTGGCGCACGCCGGGCCCGCGGCGCTGCACGGGCGGCTGCGCGCGGTGGACCCGGCCGCGGCGGAGGCGATCCTGCCGAGCAACGGCCGCCGGATCGTCCGCGCCCTGGAGGTGATCGAGATAACGGGGCGCCCGTTCACCGCGACCCTGCCCGAGCACCGGTACCGCTACGGATCGGTCGTGCAGATCGGCCTGAGCGTTCCCCGCGCGGAACTGGACGAGCGCATCGCCGTGCGGGTGGCGCGGATGTGGGACGCGGGGCTGGTCGACGAGGTCCGGGGACTGGAGCGCGCGGGCCTGCGCGACGGCCTGACCGCCGGACGCGCGCTCGGCTACGCGCAGGTGCTCCGGTTCCTGTCGGGGGAGTGGACCGAGGAGCAGGCGAAGGAGGAGACCATCCGGTCGACTCGCCGCTTCGCCCGCCGCCAGGAGTCGTGGTTCCGCCGGGACCAGCGTGTCCAGTGGCTCCCGTATGACGCCCCTGACCTGGTCGGCCGCGCGCTCGCGCTGATCGGCTGAGCGGTCCGGCGGACGCAATATGATCGGGAGATGCGGTTTGTCAAGGGGCACGGCACAGAGAACGACTTCGTGATCCTGCCCGATCCGGACGGAGCCCTGGACCTCACACCGGAGGCCGTGGCGCGGCTGTGCGACCGGCGGGCCGGGATCGGCGCCGACGGCGTCCTGCGGGTCGTCCGCACCAAGGCCGCGGGCATCGAGAACGCGGGCATCGAGAACGCGGGCGCCGAGTGGTTCATGGACTACCGCAACGCCGACGGGGGCATCGCGGAGATGTGCGGTAACGGGATGCGGGTCTTCGCCCGCTACCTGGTCGACGCCGGCCTCGCCGCGCCCGGCGAGTGGGACGTGGCGACCCGTGCGGGCCTGCGGCGCGTGACGCTGGGCGCGTCCGGGGACGTCAGCGTCGAGATGGGCCCGGCCGACGTCCTCGGCCCCGGCGAGGCGACCATCGCGGACGCGGTGTTCCAGGGCGAGCGCGTCTCCGTCGGCAACCCCCACCTGGCGTGCCGCGTGGACGGGCCGCTCGCGGCGCTGGACCTCTCGCGGGCGCCCGGCTTCGATCCCGCCGTCTTCCCCGAGGGCGTGAACGTCGAGTTCTTCCGCACCGTCGGCGAGCGGCACCTGGAGATGCGGGTGTACGAGCGCGGCTCCGGCGAGACCCGTTCGTGCGGGACCGGCACGGTGGCCGTGGCCGCCGTCGCCGCCCAGGGCATGGACGAAGCGGGCGAATGGACCGTGGACGTGCCCGGCGGCCGGGTCACCGTGTCGCTCGGCCGGGGGACCAGCCGGCTCACCGGTCCGGCGGTCCTGGTGGCCGAGGGCGAGACCCGCCCGGGGTGGATCTAGCGCGCACCCCCGGCGACCAGGGGCGGAGCGGCGTCCGTCCTCGTCCCGGCACGAACGGGACAACTGTCCCTCACCACCGGGACCTTCCGCCGCATACTTTCATTCATGCACACCCTCTGGTGAATGGCCCGTACGGATCGGGATGGGAGCCCCGGTGCCGTACGGAGCCTGAGGGCCGGTGGCGACCTTCTTGGCGGGGGGCGGTCACCGGCCCTCCCACCGGGTGATGTCCGGGAGCGGGCCGGAGAGCGCGGAACCGGGGGACCGGGGAACGCGGAAGACGTCCTACCGGCGGACGCCGTTGACGGGCAGCTTGGCCCGGACCAGCGTCCCGCCCTTGGGACCGGGGCCGACGGTACAGGAACCGCCGAGTTCGGCCGCACGTTCGCGCATGGACGACATCCCGATGCCCGAGCGCACCCGCGTGGGCAGCCCGACACCGTCGTCGTCGACCGTGACGTGCAGATCGCCGTTCAGATGCAGGCGGACCACCGCGGAGCACGCGTTGGCGTGCCGGTGCACATTGGTGAGCGCCTCCTGCACGATCCGGTACGCGGCCACCTCGGCGGCGGCGGGCAGGCCGTTGAGGTCGCCCTCCACCTGGACGTCCACCTTCGGGCCGTCGCCCGTGGCGACGACCCCCCCGAGCGCTTGGATCGCGCCCTCCAGCCCGAGGTCGTCCAGCGCGGGCGGCCGCAGCCCGTACACGAGCTCCCTGATGTCGCCGATGGTGCTGCCCATCGTCGCGCGGAGCTCCTCCAGCAGCGCGTCCACCGCCTCGGGGTCGGTCTTCAGCGTGATGCGCGCGGCGTCGACCGTCATCGCGAGGCTGGCGAGCGTCGGCCCGAGGCCGTCGTGCAGGTCGCGCCGCAGCCGCCGCCGCTCCTCCTCGCGGGTGCGCAGGATGTGCTCGCGGGAGCGCTGGACGTCCGCGGCGAGCCGCACCGCGTTCGCCAGCTCGGCGAGGTTGCGGGCGAGGATGCCCGACAGCCGCGCGTCCGGCGACCGGGTGACGCCGAACAGCAGCCGGCCCACCGGCTCCCCGTGCCACACCAGCGGGATGAGCTGCGGCCGGTCGCCGAGCACGCCGTCCTCCGCGGAGATCGTGCGGCCGTCGCGGTCCAGCACCTCGATCGTGACGCCGGTGGCGTGCAGGGCGGAGCGGGCCACCTCGGCGGCCACCGCGAGCGCGGCCGACGGGTCGGCGGCGGTCTGCAGCCGCCGGTTGAGGCGGTCCGCGATCCGGTACGGGTCGCGCTCGCCGTGGATGAACCCGTCCACCGTGCGCTGCAGGCGCCGCCGGACGGGCTCGAATACCGCGCCCGCGAGGATCGCCGCGGCCAGCCCCGAGATCGTCCCCTCGCCGTGGGCGAGCAGGCTCGCCCCGCCGACGAACGCGAAGTACAGGCCGGTGACGAGGGCGAGGAGGCCCGCGTACACCAGCGTGCGGCTGATCACGAGGTCGATGTCGTAGAGCCGGTAGCGGGTGATCGCGATGGCGACGCATACGGGGACGGCCACGATCGTGATGTTGCGCACCGGGTCGCCGATCATCGTGTTCTCGCCCGCGTAGATCACCGCGATGGCGACCAGGCCGGGGTAGACGACCCAGGCGATCTGCCGCCGGACGTCCGGGGGCGACTTGACGAACCGCACCAGGATCGAGCACAGCGCCGCCGCCAGGGTGCCGAGGATGAGCACGGTGATGGCCAGCGGAATGTCACCGAACGGGTAGACCGAGACCCCGTTGTGCCACTTGCGCACGTCCGGGTCGATCGTCAGGTGGACGCAGACGACCAGGGGGATGAGGAAGGCGAGGGCGAGCACCGGCCGGAACCACCGCGACACCAGCCGGCCGTCCGGGAAGATCAGCGGGAGGACGAGCGTAAGGGCGTAGGTGTCAACGGCCCACAGCCAGGTGCCGAGCCAGGTGAGGAAGCCGGTTCCGGCCCAGCCGCGGAGCTCGAACCACGGGGCCAGATTGAGCGACAGGACGTACACGGCGGCGCTGAAGCCGGCCGCGAGCATGAGCCAGCCGACCTTCAGCCCCGGCCGGTGCCGCAGCAGGACGGCGGCCACCAGGGTCCATGCGGTGGCGACGAGGATCTCCGGGTGCCACCAGACCATCCGCAGGTCGGCGGGGAGCAGGCCGCCGACGACGAGCGACGCGGCGACGAGTAGGACGGCCTTGAACGCGACGGCGACCGCGAAGCGTCCCGCGCCGCGGTTCCTTCTCACCGTCTCGTCCATGCCCACCCCAGACCAAAAGTAATGGAATGTTAAAGCGTCTGGCCCCCTGTCCTGCAGACATCGGGGCGTCCGCCTCAGGACACCGGGACCCCCCTCCCCCGACACTGTCTCCGTCGCGGCGCGGTGGCGCGTGCCGTGATGGTAACCGCGGATTCCGGCGGAGAGAACCGAAGGTGCAGGTCACAGTCGTCCGGTGGGAGGTACCGGACGCCCCGTGCCGCGCCGCCCGCCGGGTCCGGCACCGCGGTGCGGGCGGCGGCTCTGAGCCCTTCACAGGGGCGGGTTCGGATCGCCGCCGGCGCCGGACGACCGAAACGGGTCGCGCATTCAGAACGCCCGCGCCGACCGGCCGGGTCAGGCCGGTCGAGTCAACATACTCGCCGTGCGCCGCCGCGATCCCGCCCACACCTGATATCCAGCGCTAACTCCGGGCTTTTCCCGACGCCGTGTGTAATCAGGCAGTAGCATCCTGTGCTCATGTCGGGCTGCCCGGAGGAGGGAGATGGCGGCGTTCGTGCTGCGCCGGTTGGCGAACCACCTGGTCCTGGCCGTCCTCGGCGTGAGCCTCGCCTACCTGCTCGCCGCCGCCGCGCTCGATCCCCGCGCGGCGTACGAGGACCGTACGCCGCGTCCGCCCGAAGCGGTCGTCGACGCCCGGCTCACTGCCCTCAACCTCAACGACCGGACGCCCCTGGCCGACCGCTACCGCATCTGGGCCGGGGACGTTCTGCACGGTGACTTCGGGCGCACGTGGGACGGCGAACCGGTCAACGCCGAGTTGCGGCGGCGGCTCGGCGTCAGCCTGCGGCTCGTCCTGCCGGGCGCAGTCCTGGGTTGCGCGGGCGGCCTGCTGCTCGGCGCGTGGGCGGCGGTGCGGCGCGGCCGCACGGCCGACCGGCTCGTGACGTTCGGGGCGTGCCTGCTTCCGGCCGTCCCCGTGTTCGTCCTGGCGGTCCTGCTGCAGATGCTCGCGAGCAGGGTGAACGACGCGCTGGGCGTGCGGGTCTTCGTGTGGGTCGGCGAGTCCACGCCCGGAGCGCCCGGCGGAGTGGCCGGTCTCGCCGACCGGGCGCGGCACCTGCTCCTGCCGACCGTCACGATCGCGCTCGCGCAGCTGGGCGTCTACTGCCGCTACCAGCGCGGCCTCATGCTGGACGTGCTGCACGCCGACTTCGTGCGCACCGCCCGCGCCCGGGGGCTGCGGCGCCGGAGCGCGCTGCTGCGGCACGGGCTGCGGACCGCGCTCGTCCCGATGACGACCTACCTCTCCTACGCGTGCGGCCTGCTGGTCCTCGGCGCCGTGTTCACCGAGGAGATCTTCGGCCGGCACGGGATGGGGGAGTGGCTGGCCGGCTCCGTCGCGCGCGGCGACGTCAACGTTGTCGCCGCGATCGGGTGCGTCGCCGTGTGCGGAGTGCTGCTGGCGGGGCTGGTCGCGGACGTCCTGCACGGCGCCCTCGACCCGCGCGTCCGGGAGGCGGCGTGACCGGCGGGCACATATGGGTGAGCCGCCGGGCCGCGGCGGGGCTGCTGCTGCTCGCCCTGCTGTTCTCGCTGGTGCTGCTGGGGCCGCTCGTGTCGCCGTCGGGGTGGGACGAGACGGATTTCACCGCCTTTCACGAGGGGCCGTCCGCCCGGCACTGGCTGGGCACCACGCAGAGCGGGCGGGACGTCTTCGCCCTCACCCTGCGCGGCGCGCGGACGTCGCTGCTCGTCGGCCTCTTCGTCGCCGCCGCCTCGACCGGCCTGGCCGCGGTCATCGGCGCCGCCGCGGGCTATGCGGGCGGCCGGGTGGACCGCGTCCTAATGTGGGGCGCCGACCTGCTGCTCGTCCTGCCGTCCTTCCTCGTCGCCGCCGTGCTGGCGCCCCGCATGCCGGGCGGCCTGCCGGTGCTCATGGCGGTGCTGGCCGCGCTCATGTGGATGGTCACGGCGCGGGCGGTGCGGGCGATGACGGTCTCGCTGCGGCGGCGCGAGCACGTGCTGGCCGCCCGGTACCTCGGGGTGGGCGCGCCGCGGGTGGTCGCCCGGCACGTCCTGCCGCACCTGGCGTCGCTGCTGGCCGTGGACGCGAGCCTCAACGTCGGCGTCGCGATCGTCGCGGAGAGCGGGCTGTCCTACCTCGGGTTCGGGGTGCGGCCGCCGGACGTGTCGCTCGGCACGCTGATCGCCGAGGGCCAGGGGACCGCCGCCGCCCATCTGTGGCCGTTCGCGTTCGCCGCGGGCCTGCTCGTCCTCGCCGTCCTCGCGGTGAACCTCCTGGGCGACGGGCTGCGGGACGCCTTCGACCCCGCCCGGGGCGGGCGTTGAGCGTTCTGCGGGTCGCGGATCTGACGGTTCGGTACGCGCCCGGCGTGCGCGCCGTCCGGGGCGCGGGACTGACGGTGGGGGCCGGGGAGGTGCTCGGCGTCGTGGGCGAGTCGGGCTCCGGCAAGACCGCGCTCGCACTCGCCGTGATGGGCCTTCTGCCTGACGACGCCCATGTGACGGGCTCGGTGCGGCTGCGCGGGCGGGAGCTGCTGGGACGATCGGACGCCGAGCTGTCGCGGGTGCGCGGCAAGGACCTGGCCATGGTCTTCCAGGACCCGCTCTCGGCGCTCACTCCCGTCCACACGGTGGGCGACCAGATCGCCGAAACGGTGCGGATCCACACCCGCGTCTCGCGTGCGGCGGCACGGGCACGGGCCGTCGCCCTGCTCGATCTGGTCGGGATTCCGGGGGCGCGGCGGCGGGCTCGCGCGTACCCGCACGAGCTCTCCGGCGGCATGCGGCAGCGCGTGATGATCGCCATGGCGATCGCCAACGACCCGGCCGTCGTCATCGCGGACGAGCCGACGGCCGCGCTAGACGCGACCGTCCAGGCGCAGGTCCTGGACGTGCTGAGAGTCGCGAAGGAGAACACCGGCGCCGCGATCGTGCTGATCACGCACGATCCGGGGGTCGTCGCAGGGTTCGCCGACCGGGTCATGGTGATGCACGCGGGACGCTTCGCCGAGTCGGGGCCGGTGGAGGAGCTTTTCCGGCGCCCCCGCACGTCGTACACGAACGACTTGCTGGGGGCTATCTCTCCTGTCCGCGAGTCGTCGGTGCCCTTGTCCCGACCAGAGCGTCCAGCCGTGCTGGAGGTGGACGGTCTTGTCCGCCACCACGCCCTCTGCAAAGGGCCATTGCGGTTGCGCCAGGCCGGGTCCGTGCGCGCCGTGGACGGCATCGGATTCCGGATCGGCGAGGGGGAGACCCTCGCGTTGGTGGGGGAGTCGGGGTCCGGCAAGACCACGACCCTGATGGAGATCCTTCGCCTCTCACGCCCGCAGGGCGGACGCGTCGCCCTCTTCGGCCGGGACACCGCCACCCTGCGCACCGGTGACCGCAAGGCCCTGCGGCGCGACGTCCAGGTGGTGTTCCAGGACCCGTTCTCGTCGTTGAACCCGCGGATGCGCGTGGCCGACATCCTCGCTGAGCCGTTGACCGCGCATGGGATGCCGACGTCGCGAGCCAGGGCACGTGTCAAGGCACTGGTAGAGCTGGTGGGCTTGGAGCCCGCTCATACTCAGCGTTACCCGCACGCGCTGTCGGGTGGACAGAGGCAACGTGTGGGCATTGCCAGAGCGCTCGCCCTGGAGCCCCGGTTGCTCCTTCTGGACGAACCTGTCGCGGCCCTGGACGTCATTGCGCGGGCGGAGGTGATGGGGCTGCTGGAACGTCTGCGCGAGCGGTTGGGCATGGCGTGCTTGCTCGTTACCCATGACATCGGGGTCGTCCGTGGCCTGGCCGATCAGGTCGCCGTCATGCATGCGGGTCGCCTGGTTGAGATCGGGCCGGCGGACGGCGTCTGCGGCGGCCCCGCCCATCCGTACACACGCGCACTTCTGGACGCGGTGCCCTTGGCCGACCCGTGCCTTGAGCAGCGCCGCCCCCGCGTCGTTCTGCGGGGAGACCCGCCCGACCCTGCGTCCCCGCCCGCGGGGTGTCGCTTCCGTTCCCGTTGCCCGCGCTACGTCACGCTTACCGCTGCCGAGGGAGTCCTGTGCGAGGAAGACGATCCCGAGTCCCGTCCCATCCGGCCAGGGGAGGGCGCCGGCCATTCGGTCGCCTGTCACCATCCCCTTGCCGCAGGCCAGGGCGCACCCCGACACGAGTATCCGGCGCCGCGCTCCTAAGCGTCGGGTTGCTGACCGGGGCGGGATGCAGCGGTTCCGCGCCGGAGTCCACGGCTCGCTCGTCGGAGGAGCTGCCCGCCTTCGACGTCAACCCAGTCCCGCGTGACCGTGTGGCGGAGGGCGGAACGCTGCGCTGGCCGCTGCCGGAGTTCCCCTCCCAGTGGAACTTCAACCACGTCAACGGCACCACGGGAGCGGTCGAGCGCGTCGTCCAGGGCGTCCTGCCGCATCTGATGCGCGCCGACGAGAAGGCCGTGCCGCGGCCCGTCCCCGAGTACCTGCGGTCGGCCACGCTCCGGCGCACCGGACGCGGCCAGATCATCACCTACCGGCTCAACCCGCGCGCCCGGTGGTCGGACGGCCGGCCCATCGGCCGTGCCGACTTCGCCGCGCAGGCGCGGGCGCTGTCCGGGCGGGACGCGCGCTACGAGGTCTCCACCGTCACCGGCTACCGCCGTATCAAGAGCATCGAACGAGGTGCCGGCGAACACGAGGTCAAGGTGGTCTTCGACGGGACGTACGCGGACTGGCGCGGCCTGTTCAGCCCGCTGTACCCGGCCGCCGCCTACTCCACGCCGCGCGAGTTCAACGGCGGCTGGCGGAACCGGATGCCCGTCACGGCGGGCCCGTTCCGGGTCCAGCAGATCGACCGGACCGGCAAGACCGTCACCCTGGTCCGCGACCGCGCCTGGTGGGGTCCGCGGGCGAGGCTCGACCGCATCGTCTACCGCGCGATGGACCCGGCCGCGACGCCCGGCGCGTTCGCCAACGGTGAGATCGACCTGATGGACGTCGGCCTGGACGCGGGCGCACTGCGGCGTGTCCAGAGCGTCCGCGGCGCCGCAGTGCGCAAGGCGGCCGGGCCGGACTGGCGGCACTTCACGCTGAACGCGGCGTCGCCCGTCCTGTCCGACGCGCGGGTGCGGCGGGCCGTCATGCTCGGCATCGACCGGCGCGCCATCGCCCGTTCCGACCTGTCCGGTCTCGGGGTTCCCGTGCGGACGCTCGGCAACCACTTCTACGTCGCCGCCCAGGACGGCTACAGAGACAACTCGGGGAAGTTCGGCGTGTACGACCTGGGCCGCGCCAGGCGGCTCCTGGACGAGGCGGGCTGGCACCACCACGGCGAGTACCGCACCAAGGGCGGA
Source organism: Actinomadura sp. 7K534 (assembly GCF_004348575.1). NCBI lineage: Bacteria > Bacillati > Actinomycetota > Actinomycetes > Streptosporangiales > Thermomonosporaceae > Actinomadura > Actinomadura sp. 7K534. The sequence continues at coordinate 11,697 of NZ_SMKB01000003.1, read as the reverse complement.
CGGACGCTCGCGCTGCGCTTCGTCGTCCCGGCGGGCGTCCCGATCAGCAAACGCGAGGGCGAACTGGCGCGGGCCATGCTCGAACGCATCGGTGTCCGGGTGGACATCGAGCCCGTGCCCGCAGACGACGTGTTCGCCCGCCACGTGACGCCCGGGAGGTTCGACATCGTCCCCTTCTCCTGGCTGGGCACGTCGTACCCGGTGTCGACGATGAGGTCGGTCTTCGCGCGGCCCGACGGTGAGCGCGTCCAGCAGAACTTCTCCCGCGTCGGCAGCGAGGCCATCGACACGGCTCTGGACGCCGCCATCGCAGAGGTCGACCAGATGAAGGTCCACGCCCTCGTGAACGCGGCCGACCGGCTCATCTGGCGGCAGGCGTCGGTCCTGCCGCTGTATCAGCGTCCCCAGCTCGTCGCCGCGCGCGCGGACCTGGCCAATCTCGGGGCCTGCGGCTTCTTCGAGCCCGACTACGAGGACATCGGCTTCACGGACGCGCCCTAGCCCGCGTCGTCGGGGAAGGCGAGCTCGATGCCCGTGAGGTCGCTGGTGTAGCGGGCGTTCCACACGAACAGCCGCAGGTCGTCCGCGGAAACGCCGTCCTCGACCGGGAGTTCGGAGGCGATCCGCACCAGGTACGTGGCACCCGCCGGGATCATCATCGTGCCGTTCTCGTCAACGGGCGGCTCGGCCCCGCCGATCCTGGCGGTGACCTCGCTCCGGTTCGGGAGCGTGCACATGTCGTCGGGGATGCCCGCCTGCGGCATGCACCGCTCCCGGGCCGACGACGGGACCTGCGCCTTCGGCATGAACAGGTCGGCGGGGTAGTCCAGCAGCACGGGACGCCGCTGGTTGTTGGTGAGGATGTAGTCCGCGTAGGCGTACGTCGTCCCCGGCGGCGGGGGCTTGGTGGCGCCGAGGGGCGCCGGGTCCGTCCCGGCCTCGACCGCGGCGAGGCTGTAGCCGTAACCCTCGGGGGTGGTGAAGTTGAGCGGCGGGCCGGCGTCCGGGGACGGCACGGACGGGCCCGCTTCGACGCTGCCCTGGCCGGCCAGCGTCGGCCGGGCCTCCCCGCCGGGGTCGCCGCCCGGCCGGATGATCACGATCGTGGCCGCCACCGCGGTGATCCCGAGCGCCCCGGTGAGGGCCCCGGCCAGCCCGAGCCTCCCGGCCCGGGTCTTCTTCCTCCGGCGGTGCGTGCGGTAGGGGTGGTAGTCGTTGGCCATGGTTCTGCGTGCTCCCTAGGGCCCACTCCAGGCTCGGTCGCGCATCCCGTTGAAGCAGTCGGACACGATACCCGACGCCTGGATCGGCGGCGGTCCAGGTCACGGGGTTACGAACGGCGTGCGACGACGGTGTCGCGGCCGAGACCCCTGAGGGAGGCGTCCAGCACCTGCGCGGTATGCGCGATCGCGATGCCGGCGCCGCGCCGGCGCAGCGCGGTGGCGATCTGCATGGAGCAGCCGGGGTTGGCTGCGACCAGTAGTTCGGCTCCCGTGGCGTCCACGTTCACCGCCTTGCGGTCGCCGAGTTCACCGGCGGCCGCAGGCTGGAAAAGGTTATAGGTTCCCGCGGAACCGCAGCAGATGTCGGGTTCGGCGATCTCCCGGACGGTCAGCTCCGGAATCCCTTCCAGCAGCGCACGTGGCTGGGAGCGCACGCCCTGCGCGTGGGCGAGGTGGCACGCGTCGTGGTAGGCGACCGTGACCGGAAGTGGACTCCGCTCCGCGCGGGGGCCGAGCTCGACGAGGAACTCGGCGAAGTCCCGGGTCCTGGCCGCGACCGCCTCCGCGCGCCGCGCCCAGGCCGGGTCGTCCGCGAGGAGCGTCCGGTAGTCCTTCATCGCCGACCCGCAGCCCGCGGAGTTGACCACGATGACGTCGACGGACTCGAACGTCTCGACCGTCCGGCGGGCGAAGGCGCGGGCCTCGTCCTCGCGGCCCGAGTGCAGGGACAGCGCCCCGCAGCACCCCTGGCCCTTGGGGATGACCACGTCGCAGCCTTCGAGGGCCAGCACGCGCGCGGTGGCGGAGTTGACGCCGGGGAAGAACTCGCCCTGCACGCACCCGGTCAGCATCCCGACCGTCGCGCGGCGCTCGCCGCGGGCGGCGACCAGTTCCGGCAGCCGCCGGGCCTTGCCGAGCGGCGGCGTGAGCCGTTCCATCGCCGCCACGGACGGCGAGATGCGCTCCAGGACGCCGCTGCGCCGGACGAGCCGCTCCAGCCCCGACTTCTGGTACGCGCGCAGGGGGCCGCGCAGCGCACGGAGCCGGCGCCTGTACGGGAACAGATGGAAGACCATCTCCCGGATGGCCTTCTCCTTGAGCGGACGTTCGTGCTCGCGTTCGACGTCGGCCCGGGTCATCTCGATGAGCCGGTCGTACTGCACGCCGGAAGGGCAGGACGTCACGCAGGCCATGCAGCCGAGGCAGGCGTCGAAATGCTCCACCATCGGGCCGCTGAGCGGTTCGCCGTCCACGTGCTGCTGCATGAGGTGGATGCGGCCCCTGGGCGAGTCCATCTCCTCGCCCCACAGGACGTAGGTGGGGCACGTCGGCAGGCAGAAACCGCAGTGCACGCAGTCATCGAGCAGTTTCGGCAGGTCGTCGTGGGCGCTCATCAGATGCCTCCAACGAAACGGCCGGGGGAAAGCCGATGATCCGGGTCGAATTGGTCCTTCACACGCCGCATCAACGCGAGTGCCGGAACCGGGCCCCACACGTCGATCTCGTCGCGCACCTCTTGGGGGGCGTAGCGGACGACGGCGTTGCCACGGTACCTGCTCAGGCATTCCCTGAGGCGGTCCAGGGTGGCGGCCACCTCGTCCGGGGGCATCCCGGCGGGGAGCCCCACATGACCGTGGCCGCTTCCACTCCATGTGGCAGCGGCCTCGGGGCCGAGCAGGGAGAGAAGGTCGCGGAGGGCGGGCGGCGGTGCGCTGATGCCGATGAGGGTGGTGCCGTCCGGGTACTGCCCCCAGCCCTCCGGTGCCGTTTCGGAGATCTCCGTGCGCTCGCCGAGGAGCTCCTTGGTTTGTTGGGCGCGCGTGTCCACACCGTCTGGGACGCCCTCCAGCAGGACGGCGACCGTCCCGGGATTGATGTACTCCACCGCGCTGGGCGCCACGGGGGAGTGCAGGACGCTCTGCACGGCGTCATGCGCCTCTTCGGGGCCGCTCACGGCGCACGTGACGTACGCGTTGGCCGGTGACAGGGGATGCAGCCGGAACGTGGCCTCGACGATCAGGCCGAGGGTTCCGTACGAGCCGGAGAACAGCCGCCCGAGGTCGTACCCGGCGACGTTCTTGACGACCTTGCCGCCCGAACGCGCGACCTGGCCGTCCGCCCGGACGATCGTGAGCCCGATGACCAGGTTGCGGGGCGTCCCGTACAGCGTGCGGAGCGCGCCGGCCGCGCCCGTGGCGATCGTCCCCCCGACCGTGGAACCGGGCAGGGGGTTGTCGAGGGCGAGGCGCTGCCCGCGTTCCGCGAGCCGCTCGGCGAGCCGCTCCAGCGGCAGCCCGGCCTCCGCCTTCGCGACCAGGTCCCCCTCGGCGTGCTCGATGAGCGCGTCGAGCCGGTGGGTGTCGACGAGCAGATCGCACCGCTCGGGAGGCGTCCCCCAGTCCAGCCGGGTCTCGGCGCCGCGCGGGACGACGGCCAGCCCCTGCTCGGCGGCCGCCCGCATGACGTCGGCGGCCTCGGCCACGTTCTTCGGCGCGGCGACGACGGACGGCTCGACACCGAGCACGCCGTCCGCCGGCTCACCGGGGCGCACGTCGGCGCACACCTTCGCCAGGGCGTCGAGGGGCCGCATCAGAAGAGGTCCGCCTTTCCCTCGAACGGATGGGGGCCCTTGCGGACGCCGGGCACCTCACCGCACAGGCGCGGAGTGGGGAAAACCTTGCCCGGGTTGCACAGGTTCCCGGGGTCGAAGCCGCAGCGGACCATCTGCATCGTGTCCAGGTCCGTGTCGGTGAACATGCGCGTCATGTAGCGGGACTTGTCCACGCCCACGCCGTGCTCTCCCGTGATGGACCCGCCGTGCTCGATGCACAGGTCGAGGATCGCGCCCGACACCTCCTCCGCGCGCGCCTCCGCGCCCTCCTCCGCGTCGTCGAAGAGCACCAGCGGATGCAGGTTGCCGTCGCCCGCGTGGAACACGTTCGCGACCCGTACGCCCGACTCCGCCGACAGGGCGTCGATCCGCGCCAGCACCTGCGGCAGCGCCGTCCGGGGGATGACGCCGTCCTGCACGATGTAGGCGGGGCTGATGCGCCCGACCGCGGCGAACGCGGACTTGCGCCCCTTCCAGATCAGCGCCCGCTCCTTGTCGTCCGCGGCGACGCGGATCTCGAAGGCTCCCGCGTCCTCGCACAACCGCCGGACCTCCGCGAACTGGGCCGCGACCTCCGTCTCGGGGCCGTCCAGCTCCACGATCAGCACCGACCCGGCGCCCGGCGGGTACTCGCACCGCACCGCCGCCTCCGCCGCCTCGATCGACAGCGCGTCCATCATCTCGATCGCCGCCGGCACCACGCCCGCCCCGATGATCGCCGACACCGCGGTGCCGCCCGCCTCGATCGAGTCGAACGCCGCCAGCAGCGTCTGCACGGTCTCGGGGACCCGCGTCAGCCGCACCGTGATCTTGGTGGTGATGCCGATCGTGCCCTCCGCCCCGACGAACACGCCCAGCAGGTCGTAGCCCGGCGCGTCCGCCGACAGCTCGACCAGCTCGCCGTCCGGCGTGACCACCTCGCAGGCCAGCACGTGGTGCGCGGTGAACCCGTACTTCAGGCAGTGCGCGCCGCCGGAGTTCTCCGCGACGTTCCCGCCCACCGAGCAGATCTGCTGGCTGGACGGGTCGGGCGCGAAGTAGTACCCGTCCGGCCGGACGGCCCGCGTGACGTCCAGGTTGATCACGCCGGGCTCCACCACGGCCCGCTGCCCGGGGATGTCGATCTCCAGGATCCGCCGCATCCGGGACGTGACGATCAGCACCCCGTCCGCCCGCGGCAGCGCCCCGCCGGACAGCCCCGTCCCCGACCCCCGCGCGACGTACGGGACACCGGCCGCCACGCACTCCCGCACGATCGCCGCGACCTGCTCGGCGTCGTTCGGCAGCACCACGATCGCGGGCGTGGCCCGATGGTTCGTCAGCCCGTCGCACTCGTACGTGCGAAGCCGCACCGGATCGGTGATGACGCCCTCGCTCCCGAGGATCTCCTCCAGCCGGGCCGCGAGCGTCGTGAGTTGCGGTTCCATCATCTCCACCATCCTCCCGCCCGCGGACCCGCCGCAAGCTCCTGGCCGGACGGCCCGCGGCCGTCCGGCGGTCGAAGCCCGCGAGAACCGCCAGGCCCTACGGGAACTGCTGGTAGGCGGGGATCGTCAGGAACTCCGCGTACTCGTCGGCGAGGGTGACCTCCTTGAAGAGGGTCACGGCCTGGTTGTAGCGGGGCTCGTTGTAGGCGTCGCCGAGCTCGTCGCGGATCTTGCCGAGCTCCTCGTCGAGGAGCTGCTCGACCCACTCCTTGGTGATCTTCCGGCCCTCGGCGGTGGAGACGCCGTTGTAGATCCACTGCCACACCTGCGAGCGGGAGATCTCGGCGGTCGCGGCGTCCTCCATGAGGTTGTGGATGGCGACGGCGCCGGCGCCGTCCAGCCACGTGGCGAGGTAGCGCAGCGCGACGTCGATGTTGTTGCGCAGGCCGGCCTCGGTGATCTCGCCCGGGGTCGCCTTGATGTCGAGGAGGTCGGCGGCGGAGACGTCGACGTCCTCGCGGAGCCGGTCGAGCTGGTTCGGCTTGTCGCCGAGGACGCCGTCGAAGACCTCGCGGCAGATCGGGACGAGGTCGGGGTGGGCGACCCAGGAGCCGTCGAAGCCGTCGCCGGACTCGCGGGTCTTGTCGGCCCGGACCTTCTCCAGGGCGATCTTGTTGACCTCCTCGTCGCGGCGGGACGGGATGAAGGCCGCCATCCCGCCGATCGCGTGCGCGCCGCGCTTGTGGCACGTCCGGACGAGCAGCTCGGTGTAGGCCCGCATGAACGGGGCGGTCATCGTGATGGCGTTGCGCTCGGGGAGGATGAAGTCGGCGCCGCGGTCCCGGAACTTCTTGATGACCGAGAAGAGGTAGTCCCAGCGGCCGGCGTTCAGCCCGGCGGAGTGGTCGCGCAGCTCGTAGAGGATCTCCTCCATCTCGAACGCGGCCGGGATCGTCTCGATCAGGACGGTCGCGCGGATGGTGCCGCGCGGGACGCCGAGGCGGTCCTGGGCGAGGTTGAACGCGTCGTTCCAGAGCCGCGCCTCGAGGTGGCTCTCCATCTTCGGCAGGTAGTAGTAGGGGCCCTTGCCCTTGTCGAGCTGGCGGCGGGCGCAGTGGAAGAAGTACAGCCCGAAGTCGACCAGGGAGCCGGACATGGGCTCGCCGTCGACGAGGAGGTGCTTCTCCTCCAGGTGCCAGCCGCGGGGCCGGACGACGATCGTCGCGAGCTCGCCGTCGTCCTTCAGCGCGTAGGACTTGCCGCTCTTCGGGTCGGTGAAGTCGATGGTGCGGTCGAGGGCGTCCCTGAGGTTGAGCTGCCCCTCGATCATGTTGTTCCACAGCGGCGTGTTGGCGTCCTCGAAGTCGGCCAGCCACACCTTCGCGCCCGAGTTGAGGGCGTTGATGGTCATCTTCCGGTCGGTCGGGCCGGTGATCTCGACGCGGCGGTCCTCCAGGCCGGGCGCGGGGGCGGCGACGCGCCAGGAGTCGTCCTCCCGGACGCCCGCGGTCTCCGGCGGGAAGTCGAGCGTCCCGCCCTCGGAGAGCGCGCGCTGGCGGTCGGCCCGCGCGCCGAGGAGCTCCTTGCGCCGCGCGCCGAGCGCGCGCTGCAGGGCGGCGAGCAGGCCGAGCGCCTCGGGGGTCAGGATCTCCTCGTACCGCTCGCCGAGGGGCCCGGTGACCTCGATGCCTTCCAGTCCAGCCATCTGCCTGCCCTTTCGTATAGCGAAATTCCAGTTCTGTTATGTGGAGACGGTACTCGGCGGCGCCGAGCCCGGTCAAAGCGGGTTCGCCCGTCCGTACACCTTTCCCCGCAGACCTCCCCGCGCGCGCTTGCGTCAACCCCGGGCGATAAGCACGTGACCACCGGGGACCGCCCGTGAGACGATCGCCGGGAAGATACGGCCGCATCGCGGCGTTCCACAGAGGACATATGACTCAACCTTTTTCTGCAGACCAGGACCACGCCACGGACGAGTTCGAGAACCGGGACGCGGCCGAGTTCGACCCCATGACGGGCGAGCTCGACCTTGAGGACCGGAAGGCACTGCGCCGCGTAGCAGGTCTCTCCACCGAGCTCACCGACATCACCGAGGTCGAGTACCGCGCCCTGCGGCTGGAGCGGGTCGTCCTCGTGGGCGTCTGGACGGACGGCACGGCCGAGACGGCCGAGAACTCCCTCCGCGAGCTGGCGCTCCTCGCCGAGACCGCCGGCTCGGAGGTGCTCGAAGGGCTCGTCCAGCGCCGTTCCCGCCCCGACCCGGCCACCTACATCGGCTCCGGCAAGGCCGCGGAGCTGCGCGACATCGTCATCGCCACCGGCGCCGACACCGTCATCTGCGACGGCGAGCTGACCCCGAGCCAGCTGCGGCACCTGGAGGAGACCGTCCAGGTCAAGGTGATCGACCGGACCGCGCTGATCCTCGACATCTTCGCCCAGCACGCCAAGAGCCGCGAGGGCAAGGCGCAGGTCGAGCTCGCGCAGCTCGACTACCTGCTGCCGCGGCTGCGCGGCTGGGGCGGCAACCTGTCCCGGCAGGTCGGCGGGCGCGCCGCCGGCGGCATCGGGATCGGCGGCCGCGGCCCCGGTGAGACCAAGATCGAGCTGGACCGGCGGCGGATCCGCACCCGGATGGCCAAGCTGCGCCGGCAGCTCGCGGGCATGTCCAAGTCGCGCGACACCAAGCGCGGCGAGCGCCGCCGCAACGCGGTGCCCGCCGTCGCCATCGCCGGCTACACCAACGCGGGCAAGTCGTCGCTGCTGAACCGGCTCACCGGCGCCGGGGTGCTGGTGGAGAACGCGCTGTTCGCCACCCTGGACCCGACCGTCCGGCGCGCCGAGACGCCCGGCGGCCGCGCCTACACCCTCGCCGACACCGTCGGCTTCGTCCGGCACCTGCCGCACCAGCTCGTCGAGGCGTTCCGCTCGACGCTGGAGGAGGTCACCGACGCCGGACTGATCCTGCACGTCGTGGACGGCTCCGACGCCGACCCCGAGGCGCAGCTCGACGCGGTCCGCGAGGTGCTGCGCGACATCGGCGCCGACGGGATCCCCGAGATCGTCGTCATCAACAAGGCCGACGCCGCCGACGACCTCACGATCGCCCGGCTCCAGCGCCGGGAGCCGCACAGCGTCGTCGTGTCGGCCCGCACCGGGTTCGGCATCGAGGCGCTCCGCGCGGCCATCGAGGCGGACCTGCCGGGCCTGGAGACCGAGGTCCGCGCCCTGCTGCCCTACGACCGCGGCGACCTCGTCGCGCAGGTGCACCAGCGCGGTGAGGTGCTCAAGCAGGAGCACCTGGCCGACGGCACCATGCTGCACGCCAGGGTCCCGGCCGACCTCGCCGGGGAACTGGCCAGGTTCGAGGCCGTCGCCCCGACCGTCTGACGGCCCCGTCCGGTCCACCGAGGACTGGACGGGGTTTCGGGCTGTTCGGGACGTGTTTCGGGTGCGTCTGGAAGCCGCCGCCGGTCCCCGAACGGTGACAGCTTCCCCAATCGGCTTGACGGTTCGGTTGAAATCCGTACGGTCGTAGAGCTAGGGGCGGGGTGATGGCTGTCGATGCGCTGCGATCAGAGGTTGTCGGACGGGCCTTCAGTGCACTACCGTGACGAAACCGATATCTCCGGTCTCGTTGCCATTGGTGGTCGCCCGACCACCCGATTCACCGACGGTGGATCGCCGGCATCCGGTCGGCGGTTCGGATCGAGAGCAGGTGGCCCATTCCATGGCAGGTCCGAACTCGCGAGCGAGAGCAGGTGCCCCGCAGCGACGCGCCACGGCGTCCGGTACCGCGCTGAGACGCGCTCCACGGCCCCGGCCGGGTCGGTGACGCCATGACCGTACGGCTGTTGACGAACATCGGCAGGCTCTGGACGGGCACCGACGTCTGCAGCAACGCGGCGGTGCTCATCCACGACGACCGGATCGTCTGGGCCGGACCCGCCTCCGACCTCCCGCAGCGCGTCCCGGGCATCATCGACGACATCGTCGACGTCGACCACGTCGAGAACCTGGGCGGCGGCCTCGTCACGCCAGGGCTCATCGACGCGCACTCCCACCCCGTCTACGCGGGGAACCGGTGGGCGGAACTCGCGATGCGCACCAGCGGGTCGTCGCACTCCGCCATCACCGCCGCGGGCGGCGGCGTCAACTCCACCGTGACCGTCACCCGGGGCACCGACCCCTGGACGCTGTGCAACGGCGTCCGCGAACGGCTCCGCCAGTGGATCCTCGCCGGGACGACCACCGTCGAGGCCAAGACCGGGTACCACCTCACCCGCGACGGCGAACTCGCCGACATCCGGATGCTGCGGTCGCTTGAGGGCGAGCCGTCCATGCCGCGCATCCACGCCACTTTCCTCGCCGCGCACATCCTGCCGCCGGAGTTCTTCGGCCGCCGCCGCGACTACATCGAGGCCGTCCGGCTGTGGGCCGGGGACGCTGCCGTCGCCGGCGCCGACTCGATCGACGTCTACTGCGACGAGGGGCACTTCACCGCCGAAGAGGCCCGCGCCCTCCTGCTCACCGGCAAGCGCGCCGGCCTGAAGGCCCGCATGCACGCCTGCGCCAACGAGCGGATCGGCGCCGCGCAGGTCGCCGCCGAGGTCGGCTGCGCGTCCGCCGACCTGCTCACCCAGGCCAACGACGACGACATCAAGGCCCTCGCCCACGCCGGCGTCACCGCCACCGTCTGCCCCGGCAGCGCCCTCAACAGCAGCCGCGCCCCGGCCCCCGTCCGGCAGATGCTCGACCGCGGCGTCACCGTCGCCCTCGGCACCGACCACAACCCGGGCCAGTGCGGCATCACGTCCATGCCGCTCGTCATCGGGCTGTCGGTCGCCATGTTCGGCCTCAGCGTCACCGAGGCCCTCCGCGCCGCCACCCTCGGCGGCGCCGCGGCACTGCGCGTCGGCGACCGCGGATCCCTGGCGCCCGGCATGCTCGCCGACATCGTGCTGTGGGACGCCGACCACGAGGGCGCCTTCGCCTGGGCCTTCGGGTTGCGCGCACTGCGGATCTGGCGCGGCGGAGTGCCCGTCCAGCCGTGACGTGCCGGTAATGTCCTCCCCATGGGCAGCGCGGTCGCGGTCGTCACCGATTCCACGGCCTACCTTCCGCCGGGCCTCGCCGAACGGCACGGGCTGACCGTCGTCCCGCTGCAGATCGCCGTGGGCGGCACCACGCGGGACGAGGACGACATCACCACCGCCGAGGCCGCCCAGGCGCTGCGGGAATGGCAGCCCGTCACCACGTCCCGCCCGGCCCCCGAGCGTTTCGCGGACGTCTACCGCGCCATCGCCGGCTCCGGCGCCCGCGAGATCGTCTCCGTGCACCTCTCCGCCGCCATGTCCGGGACGGTCGAGGCGGCCCGCCTCGCGGCCGGCGACGCGCCCGTCCCGGTCACGGTCGTGGACAGCGGCACCATCGGGATGGGCCTCGGCTTCGCCGCCCTCTCCGCCGCGGCCACCGCCCTCTCGGACGGGACCGCCGAACAGGTCGCCGAGGCCGCCTCCCGCCGGGCCGCCCTCACCCGCTCCCTCATCTACGTCGACACGCTCGAACACCTCCGCCGCGGCGGCCGCATCGGCGCCGCGGCCAACCTGCTCGGCTCCGCGCTCATGGTGAAGCCCCTCCTCGACATCAGGGAGGGGCGCCTCGCGCCGCTGGAGAAGGTCCGCACCTCCGCACGCGCCCTCGCCCGCCTGGAGGAGCTGGCCGTCACCGAGGCCGGGGACCGCCGCGTCGACCTGGGCGTCCAGCACCTCGCCGCCGCCTCCCGCGCCGAATCCCTCGCCGCACGCCTCCGCGAACGCGTCCCGGACATCGCGGACGTCTACGTCGGTGAGGTGGGCCCCGTCATAGGCGCCCACGTCGGCCCCGGAATGCTGGGCGTGGTCGTGGCGCCCCAGTAGCGCCCTGGGTTATCCACAATCGCCGATGCGCTGACGGTCACGGCTTGACGCGACTTAGCGTCAAGCGGCATGAAGCCCGACACCCATGACCGCCTGCAGTCCCTCATGGGCCGCCTTCGCCCGCCCGAGACGCCCCCGTCCGCCCGCTTACGCGCGACCCCCGAACGCTCGAACGTCCGCGTCCTCGTCCTGATCGGCGTGGTCGCCGCCCTGGTGGCGGCGGGCTACCTGTGGCTCGCGCGCCCGCAGCCGTCCCCGCCGCCCGCCGCGAAGGCGACCCTCACCGACGCGGGGCCCACCGCGTCCGCGAAACCGGTCACGGCCGCCTCCCCGGTGGTCGTGCACGTCCTCGGCAAGGTGAAGAAGCCCGGCGTGATCACCCTCCCGTCCGGCTCCCGCGTAGCGGAGGCGATCAAAGCCGCCGGGGGAGTGCGCAAAGGTGCCGGCACGGGCCCGCTGAACCTGGCCCGCCCCCTGGTGGACGGCGAACAAATCCCAGTGGGCATCCCCCACCCCACACC
>NZ_SMKB01000039.1:0-42636 GCF_004348575.1 Actinomadura sp. 7K534 | reverse complement strand
CTATTCGTCGGCCGCGTCAGATGTGTATAAGAGACAGCCCGATCCCGGTGGCGGTCGTCGGCATCGTCGCGCTGCTGGTGCTCGGCATGGTGGCGTTCCGCGCCGACGACCTGCCGCTCATCGGCGGCGGCACCACCTACGACGCGTACTTCTCCGAGGCCGCCGGGCTGAAGCCCGACCAGGAGGTCCGGGTCGCGGGCGTGAAGGTCGGCAAGGTCACCGGCGTCGAGCTGGAGGGCGACAAGGTCAAGGTCACCTTCCGGGTGAAGGACACCTGGGTGGGCGACTCAACCCGCGCCGCCATCATGATCAAGACGCTGCTGGGGTCGAAGTACCTCCAGCTCGACCCGCTCGGCGCCCGTGCCCAGGACCCCGACCGGCCGATCCCGCTGGAGCGGACGATCGCCCCCTACGACGTGACGACCGCGTTCCAGGACCTGGGGCGGACGTTCGAGCAGCTCGACACGGCCTCGCTGGCGGCGAGCCTCGACACGATCGCCACGACGTTCGAGGACACCCCGGCCAGCGTCCGCGTGGCGCTGGAGGGCCTGTCGTCGCTGTCGAAGACGATCGCCTCCCGGGACGCCGAGCTCGCGCAGCTCCTCGCCGGCACCAAGAAGCTGTCGGGCACCATCTCCGCGCAGAACGCCCAGTTCGAGGCGCTGTTCGAGGACGGCAACCTGCTGCTCGCCGAACTCCGCCGGCGGCGCGAGGCGATCCACGCGATCCTCGTCGGCACGCGGCGGCTGGCCGACGAGCTGGTCGGCCTCGTCGACGACAACCGGCGGACGCTCGGCCCGACGCTCCAGTCGCTGAAGAAGGTCACCGACCTCCTCGAACGCAACCAGCGGAACCTGGACCGGACGCTGGAGAACGCCGCCCCCTACCTGCGCCTCGTCGGCAACACGACCGGCAACGGCCGGTGGGTCGACGGCTACCTGTGCGGCACCGTCCCCAAGGAGTACCTGGAGAACGGCCGCTGGACGCCGCCCGTGAAGGGCTGCGAGCCGCCGCACCTGACGGGAGGCCGGTGACATGGCGTCGTCCCCGACACGCACCGCGAAGCTGCCCCGGCTGCCGTCCGCGGCCCGGGACCGGCAGGTGCGCGTACTCGAAGCGATCATCCTGGTCTTCGTCCTCCTGCTCGCGGTCGCGCTGATCCCGATGCTGGGCGACGGCCCCGGGCGCAGGATCACCGCGTACTTCGCCACCACCATCGGCGTCTACCCCGGATCCGACGTCCGCGTGCTCGGCGTGAAGGTCGGCACCGTCGACTCCATCGAGCCGCTCGGAACCCGGGTCAAGGTCGACATGAACGTGGACGAGGACGTGGACGTCCCCGCCGCCGCCCACGCCGTCGTGATCGCCCCGAACCTCGTCTCCGACCGGTACGTGCAGCTCGCCCCCGCCTACAGCGGCGGCCCGAAGATGGCGCCCGGCGCCACGATTGACGTGAGCCGCACCGCGACGCCGCTCGAACTCGACCAGCTCTACACCGCCGTGCGCACGTTCGCGAACGACCTGGGGCCGCAGGGGCTGAACGCCCAGGGCGCGCTGTCGGACGTGATCAGCGTCGGCGCCGCCAACCTCGGCGGCAACGGCAAGCTGCTCAACACCACGATCGCCGACCTCGGCAAGGCGTCCCAGACGCTCGCGGACTCCAGCGGCGACCTGTACGCCACCGTCGCCAACCTCAACAAGTTCAGCGAGATGCTCCGGAACAACGAGGGGCAGATCAGGCTGGTGGAGAACCAGTTCGCCGAGGTCAGCGGCTTCCTCGCCGCCGACCGGGACGAACTCGGCGCGGCGCTGGAGAGCCTCGCGCGGGCCCTCCGCGAGGTGAAGCTGTTCATCGCCGAGCACCGCGAAGAGCTCAAGGTCAACGTCGACCAGCTCACCCGCATCACGAAGGTCCTCGTCGAGCAGCGCGCGTCCCTCGCCGAGATCCTCGACACGGCACCGCTGGTGGCGCAGAACGCGCTGAACGCCTACGACCCGAAGACCCGGTCGCTGGTCGCCCGCGGCAACCTGCTGGAGATCACCAAGGCGTTCGGCAGCCTCGACCACCCGGGCGTCGACCCGCAGGCGACCAACGCCAGCCCGCTGTGCGCGTCGGCGGTCTCCGCGCCCGCGACGATCCGCGAGCAGTGCGAGCGGCTCCGGAGGCCCGGCCTGGCGGCCGTCCCGCCATCGCAGGCGGGTGGCGCGCCCCCGCTGCCGCTACCGCCCGCGGGCCCGACGTACACGGGCAACGGCGACAAGGGAGGCCGCTGATGCGCGTGCCGGCGAAGGTGATGGCGGTCTGCACCGCCGCGGCCGTCCTGACGGGCTGCTCGATGCAGGTCGAGGACATCCCGCTTCCGGGCGGCGCCGACCTCGGCGACCACCCGTACACGGTGAAGGTGCAGTTCGAGGACGTGCTGAACCTCGTCCCGCAGGCGGCGGTCCGGGTGAACGACGTCCCGGTCGGGCGGGTGAAGACGGTGTCGCTGCCGAAGGGGTCGTGGGACGCCGAGGTCACGCTGCTCGTGAACGGCGACGTGCGGCTCCCGGCGAACGCGACCGCGAACCTGGAGCAGTCGAGCCTGCTGGGGGAGAAGTACATCGAGCTGTCCGCCCCCGCCCAGCCGGCCGCGCAGCCGCTGACCGACGGCGCCGTGATCCCGGTGGCCCGCACGTCGCGCAACGCCGACGTGGAGGAGGTCTTCGGCGCGCTGTCGCTGCTGCTGTCGGGCGGCGGGCTCCCGCAGATCCGGACGATCAACAAGGAGCTCAACCAGGCGCTCGGCGGCCGGGAGGACACGATCCGGTCCGCGCTGCGGAACCTCGAACAGCTGACCAGCACCCTCAACCGCAACCGCGAATCGATCACCAGCGCGCTGGACGGGCTGAACCGCCTGTCGTCCACGGTGCGGTCCCGCAACGGCCAGGTCGAAACGGTCCTGAACGACCTGTCGCCGGGGCTGAAGGTCCTGGAGGACCAGCGCGGCCAGCTCGTGGAGATGCTGCGCGAGCTGGAGAAGCTGTCGGACGTCGCGGTCAAGACGATCAACGCGAGCAAGGACGACACGGTCGCGAACCTGCGCTCCCTCGCGGTCATCCTCCGCAAGCTCGCCGACTCCGGCCGCGACCTGCCGAAGTCGATGGAGGTCCTGCTCACCTTCCCGTTCACCGACGAGGCGCTCAAGGCCGTCAAGGGCGACTACTTGAACGGCTACCTCACCGTCGTCGCCGCCGAGGGGTTCAACTGCGTCGTCCCGCCGGTGAAGGAGGAGGGCCCGTTCGACGGCATCGAGGACGAGGACGCGCAGGCGCGCGGCGCGCAGGATCCGGCGGCACGGGCGCTGGCCGCGGACGGGGCTCCTCCAGGGCCGCGGCCGGAGCCGTGCCCCACCACCGGCCAGCTGAACGTGCCGGGCGCGCAGTCGCCGGAGGCCCCGCGCCAGGTCACACCGCAGGTTCCGTCCGGCGAGCCCGGCCCGGGCGTCCCCGGCGACGCACCGCCCCTGCCGCTGCCGACGCTCGGGGAGGGCGACTGACATGCTGACACTGGGCACCCGCATCAAGATCGTCACGTTCATCGTGATCGCCCTGGCCGTCGTCGGCTACACCAGCGTCCGGTACGCCGACCTCGGCCGATACGTCGGGATGAGCGGCTACTACACCGTGCGGCTCGACTTGCCGGCGACCGGCGGGCTCTTCGAGGGGTCGGCGGTCTCCTACCGCGGCGTCACCGTCGGCGAGGTCGGCAAGCTCGACCTGAGCGACGACGGCGTCATCGCCGACCTCCATATCGAGAACTCCGCGCCGGACATCCCGACGAGCCTGGAAGCGGTCGTCGCCAACCGCTCCGCGGTGGGTGAGCAGTACGTCGACCTGCGGCCGCGGACCGAGGCCGGGCCCTACCTGGCGCACGGCGCCATGATCCCGCGCAGCGCGTCCACCACCCCGGCGCCGGTGAACGAGACGCTCAAGAGCCTCAACGACCTCGCCGGGTCGCTGCCGCTGAACGACGTCCGGATCCTGATCGACGAGCTGGGCCTGGCGTTCGCCGGGCAGGGGCCGCACCTCCAGCAGCTCCTCGACACCAGCGCCCGGTTCGTGGCGGCGTCCGACGCCGCCTTCCCGGAGACCCGCGCACTGATCCACAACGGTGAGGACGTGCTGCGCACGCAGAACGAGCTGTCGGGCGCGTTCAAGTCGTTCTCGCTGAACACGCGCCTGCTGGCCCGGCAGCTCCGCGACTCCGACGCCGACCTGCGCGAAGTCATCCGGTCCGGGCCGGGCGCGGGCGCCGAGATGTCCCGCCTGCTCCGCGACCTCGACCCCGGGCTGAGCGTGCTGCTGGCCGACTTCCTCACCCTGGCGCGGCTGGGCCAGCCGCGCCAGGCCGCCATCGAGGAACTGCTGGTCCGGCTGCCGCAGGTCGCCGGGATGGTGTCGACCCTCGTGGCCGGCGACAAGCTGCGGGTCGGCTTCGCGACCACGTTCTTCAACCCGCAGCCCTGCACGCGCGGCTACGGCGGGACCCGCTACCGCAACGGCCTCGACCTGTCCAAGGCGCCGGCGTTCAACAGCGGTGCCCGGTGCACGGAGGCCCCGAGCACCGGCATCAACGTGCGCGGTGCGGCGAACGCGCCGCGCAAGGGGGTTCCGGAGCCCGCCAAGCCTGGGTCGCTGTCCCGGACCGAGGTCACCGACCTCCTCAGCACGTTCGGACTGCCGGCCGTGACCGAGCCGGGCGTGCCCGCGGATCTGCGCGGCCTCCTCGGACTGGGGGGCGCGCGGTGACCCGCGCCGCGGCGGCGCGCCGCGCGGCCGTCCGGGCGGTCCCCCTGATCCGCCCGGCCGGCTACGTGCTGGTCGCCGTGGCCACCGTCTTCCTCTGCACGTCCCTCTGGTCGCTCTTCCAGGCCGGGCGGGGCGCCGACAACGAGTACGCGGCCGAGCGGGACGACCTGACCCGCACGGCCGTGCAGCACATCACGCAGCTCAACAGCATCGACCCCAAGCGCGTCGACCTCGACCTCGCGCACCGGCTGCGCATCGCCACCGGGCCGTTCCACGACGCCTTGGAGGCGGAGATGCCCGCCGCGCGCCAGAAGTTCGCCAAGCAGACCGCCCCCTCCCACGGCAAGATCACCGCACTCGCCGTCACCGACTTCGACCGGTCCGCCGGGAAGGCGACCGTCATCGCGTCCGTCCGGATCTTCACCGAGGCCACCGGGGACGACGGCCGGCGCACCGAGCAGCGCAAACGCTACGAGGTCGGGATGCAGCGGGTCGGTGGCGCCTGGAAGGTCAGCGAGCTGAACCCGCTGCCGCCCGGGGGCAAGCCGGCCGAGGGGAGCGGGTCGTGAGCATCACCGAGCAGGAGCCGCGGACCGGACGGGAACGCCCGGCGCGCCGCGGTCGCCCCCCGCGCAGGAGACCGGTCCGGCGCCCGTCGCTTCCCATGCTCAAGCGGGCCGCCGGGCTGGGCTGGCCGGTGGCCCTCGCCCTGGCGATCTGCGTGTCCGCCTTCGCCGTCGACGGCTGGGCCGACAGGCGGAGCGAGGGTTCACCGGCCGCCAACCGGGCGCTCGTCGACAAGGCCGCGACCGAGAAGGTCATCGTGGAGGTCTCCGCGCAGGTCGCGCGGATCTTCACCTACACCCACACCGACCCCGCGGCCACCGAGCGGGCCGCGAACGAGGTGCTCACCGGAGACGCCATCGGCGAGTACCGCAAGCTGTTCGGCGTCGTGAAGAAGAACGCGCCGGTCATGAAGCTGTCCCTCACCACGAGGGTCGCCAAGGCCGGGGTGATCAAGCTCACCGAGGACGGGACGGCGGTGCTGCTGGTCATGCTCGACCAGACGGCCACCCGCGACGGCAAGCGCACCGGCCCGCCGGTCGCGGCCCAGCTCATCGTCACGGCGCGCAACGACCAAGGCTGGCGCATCAGCGACCTCCGGGCCGCCTGAGGAAAGGGGTGGAATCACGGTGAGCAAGATCAAGACCGCCGTGCCGAAGGCGGAGGAGCCCGAGGCCGAGGTCCCCGAGCCCGCCGAGGACACGGCGGCCGCCCCCGAGCCCGAGGAGCCGGACGCACCCGAGGCGTCCGGGGACGTCGACGAGTCCAAGACTTCCAAGAAGACGGGTAAGTCCGGGACGGCCAAGAAGGCGGATGAGCCCGCGCCGCGCCGCCTCTCCCGGGACCCGCTGATCCGGGTGGCGTCGCTGGTGACGGTGATCGCGGCGGCCGCCGCCGCGTGGTTCGGCTGGTCGTACAACACCGCGGCGGGCAATGACGACCTCGCCTATGCCGCCGAACGCGACAAGGTTCTCGCCGTCGCGAACCAGGCGATCGTCAACCTCAACACCCTCGACCACCGCAACGTGGACGCCGGGCTGAAGGTCTGGCAGGACTCGACGACGGCCGAGTTGTACGACGAGATCGCCAAGGGCCGCTCGCGGCTGGAGGCCGAGGTGAAGAAGGCCGAGACGACGAGCACCGCGAAGATCCTCGAATCCGGCCTCACCGAACTCGACACCCGAGCCGGGAAGGCCGCGGTCATCGCGGCCGTCCGCATCACCATCACCGGCGCCGAGGGCAAGCCCGGCGAGAACACCCGCCGGTTCGCCGGCCAGCTCACCAAGACCTCGTCCGGCTGGAAACTGTCGGCCCTCGGCCAGGCCCCGACCGGAACGCCCTGACGGGGAGGAGACGAAATTGGCAGCGATCAGCACCATCGGCCGGGTGTTCCCCGGCACCGCGCGCATCCGCCTGGCCGTCCTCCTCGGCGTGCTGACAATGGCGCTGGGCGGAGTGGCCGCCTGGTCGTTCGATCAGGAACGCGGCCTCACCAGCGCGGCCTCGGCGGACAACGCGGCCCTCAGCGACAACGCCCGCACCAGCGAAGTCAGGGGCCAGATCACGACGGCCGTCAACACAGTGTTCTCGTACAACTACGCCGACGTCGCCAAGACGGAGAAGGCCGCTCAGGAGCTCCTCACCGGAAAGGCCGTCCAGCAGTACAACCAGCTTTTCGCCCTGGTGCACAAGCAGGCGCCGGCGCAGAAGCAGGTGCTCACCACCACGGTCACCGACACGGCGGTGAAGACGCTGACCGGTGACCGCGCCCGCCTCCTGGTCTTCGCCGACCAGCGCAACACCCGCACCGACAAGAACGAGACGAGCTACTCCGCGGCCGTCTTCGCCGTCGACGCCGTCCACACCGACGGCAAGTGGAAGATCACCGAGATCGACACCCTCGGCGCCTGACGCGCCGAATCCGGGAATACTGAACGGAGGACCAAAATGCGACGGCTCGTTCACCGGGCGTTAGCCGTGATCGCAGCCACGGCCACCATTCTCGGGCTCACCGCGGTCCCTGCATCCGCCACTCCCTTCACCGGGACGAACACTTCCGACTTGCTACTTGTCGACGTGACTCTAGGCACCTTGGTGACCTGTACATCAACAAGCCTCGTCGGCGATGCGCCAGGCCCACCTGGTTCCGCACTCAAGATTACCGACGCATCCTTCTCGGAGTGCACACTGGACGGGTCACACCCCGTTACGGATGGGCTCGACGTGCATATAGAGGCGCGGTTTCTGCCCTGGAACTTCACCATCATCAGTGGCTACTGGGGTCGGCTGACGTATGTTGAGCTCGAATTGTGGATACCCGCTCTGGGATGCCGGGTACTGATCAATGCGCCTGTAGGCGTCTCAGGTACTTACGCGAGCGGCTCCCCGAACGTCCTTCAGCTGGAAGCCTTCAACCTCGAGGCGTCAGCGGTCTATCCCCAGTGCGGTTCGGGTCTGTTCAGGAACTTTCACCCCGTCGGGCTCCTGGCCCAGTACGAGATCTCCTAGGTCGGCATGACATCACGCTTCTCGGCCAGTACGAAGTGGTGCCGCCGGGGCAGAGCATCACCAGTCCGTGAGCAGGCGGGTGCACTGCGGCGGGCCGACGGTGAGTCTCGTGACCAGATTGGATGAGATGTTGTAACTCAGCGACAATCGAATAGTGATCGAATGCTAAGTTGAAGACAAATCTGAAGCATCCGACCAAGTGACCTTAAAAAAGCCTTGACCGGCTCTTGATACGTACATTACCGGCAGGTACATTCAACTTAGAGAACGGCAGGACTGGGTGGTCTTGCGCAGAAGTCGAAGGAGTTCGGCTTCCGGGGTTCTGCTCCCGCCAACCCGGAGGAGTTCGTTTCTGCAGAACGCGGTCAGTGTCCCTACGAGTAGAAGAAACCACCCCCCTGAAGGGAAACAGAACTGACATGCGAAAGATCACCCGCAAGGCTCTGACCGTCTCCGCGGTCGCCGCCAGCACCGTTGCCCTCACCGCCCTCCCCGCCGCGGCTGCGACGGGGATCAGTCTCCCCGGAGTGACCACCTCCCCCGCGGCCATCACGGGGCAGAACAACGGTTCCGTCGTGGCTTTCAACACTCGCAGCGGTGCGGTCCTGACCTGCACCACTCTGACGGCCGCAGGCACCGTGAAGCTCGGGACGAATGTGTCCACACCCGAGGCCCAGGTGACGGGCCTCACCTTCAGCAACTGCACGGTCAACGGGCTGACGGCCACCGTGACGGCTCAGAACCTGCCGTGGTCCCTGTCGACGACGAACATTACTGCCTCGGGAGTCACGCCCGGCAAGCTGACCGGCGTCCGGGTGGCCGTGAACATCCCCAGCCTCTCCTGCACGGCCACCTTCCAGGGGTCGACCGCTACGAACGGAGAAATCGCCGGTACCCACACCAACCCGGCGAGCGCCGGGGCCCCGAGCAAGCTCTCGCTGCCGTTCGGGGCCGCCAACAACCTCCGGGCGACCGGCGTCTCCGCTGCCTGCCCCGCCAGCCTGGTCCTGCCGAACGACGGAGCCTCGCTCGCCGGCGTGGTCGACCTCCGAGGGGTCAGCTCCACCGGCAACGAGGGGCCGACGGTCATTCGCACGTGACGAAGTGAGGGCACGGCCCTGAACGAAGCCGCACCCGGGCGCCCGCCGCCCGGGTGCGGCTCCCATAGATCGAGGATGTGAGATGCACCGGATGTTCAGAGGCGCCGCGCGGATCGCAGCGAGCGCGCTGACAGCGGCTAACCGGGGAGGGGCGGCCGACATGAGAAAGGGGGCCGGAAGGACTGCGGTCCCCATCGCAGTTGTGGTCACCGTCGCTACTCTTACAGCGGCCCCCACTGCGGCATCGACGCTCGAAGTCGACGTCTCACTGCCCGGGGTGACAGCACCCTCCAACGAGGGCATCTCATGGCAGAACAATGGTTCCGTCGGGGCTTTTAACACTCGGAGTGGTGTCGTTCTGATCTGCAGCGGTCTTCATGCCGAAGGCACAATTAATGTCGACGACAATCAACCTGCGACTGGAATTGGCTCGGTAGCGTCTTTGACCTTCAATGGATGCACGATAAATGGGCTACCGCTCCAGATAACGCCGATGAACATGCCTTGGCGCATGGACGTCACAGGTGCTACCTCGTCGGGAGTTGCGCCTGCAAAGCTGGTTGGTGTCAAGCTTCATATGTATTGGCCGAGCTTTGGGTGTCAAATGTATCTTGAGGCACCGAGCGGCGCAGATGGAGAGATCGCTGGCGAGTATCATGACCCAGCAAGTCCTGGAGCTGCCGGGAAGTTTCATATCCCGTACCTTTCTTCTATCAACAACCTTAGTTTGAACGATCTCAGTGGCGCCTGCGCGAAAAGTCTGTTCGCGCAGGGCGATTCGTTCCAGTTTTTCTTTGTTGCTGATCTAAGAGGTAACTCGGCTACCAATAACGAGGGGCCGACTCTACTTTCCAAGTTGGTTCCATGAGGTGAGGCGCAAGGCTTCGAATTGCTCTGTCTCCGGGCGCAGTTGTCCGGATGCGGTTCCCATAGATCAAGGATGTGAGATGCACCGGATGTTCAGAGGCGCCGCGCGGACCGCGGCGATCGCTGCACTTATCGTGAGCAGCGGGGCGTTGGTCGCCGTTCCGCCGGCGATCGCGGACATCGGTGCGGACATCGGACTGGTGTGTTCCGGAAAGGCTGGAACACACCAGGTGGCCCTGCGGATCGACTCGACCATCCCGTCGTCCGGGGCTGTCGGTCAACCGGTCCAACTGGGCACCATCAAGGTCGACGTCAGTCTTCCTCCCGAACTGGTGAAGGAAGTCGAGCCGGCTCCCTCGGTCGAGGCGTCGGCACCGCCGGTGACGGGAGTGACGCCGTCCTCGGCTGCTGCCCCTGCGCTTGGAGGAGTCGCGGAGATACAGGTCGCCGTCCGCGGCCCCGGTGGCGACCGGCGCGGCGGATGGCCGGCCTTCGCGTTGGCGGCCGCGCCGCCGCGAGGTGACGGAGCGGTCCACCTGACCGGTAGCGGGGTGGCCCCGCCGGTGGTCCCGGAATCACCGGGTGGGCTCTCATGGTCCGCGGGGGCGGTGGGCCTGTCGCTGGTGCCGGATGACACGGCGGGGCAGGACTCGGAGGAACTGGCGCTGCGTTGCGCTGCGGAGAAAGAGACGGTGCTCGGCACCGTACAGGTGAGACGCGAGAGCGGGATTGCGGTGCCCGGCGCGTCGAGCGCGTCACCCCGTCAGGCCGCCGCTCCCGAGGAGCACTTGTGCGAGACGATTCCCGCCCGGGGGGAAGACCCGCGTTACGCCATTAGCGACGATCCTAAACTGAAGGAGATCTACGAATCCCCGGAAACTCCGAGCACGTTGTTCCCCATGGACGGTCCTGGCGAGATGTACTGCATCAAAGCCACTGGGTTCTTCAATGTCAAGAAGGCTGGGAACGCCGTCCCTGTAGCCGTGGAGAACAACGTGCGGGCGCTGACCACGTCATATGTCGGTAATCCGCTTTTCGGCCCGAACTGGTCGGAGTTCCACGGATATTTCGTTAATCAGACATACCCGACTCCTGCCACGATGCTGGGTTTCGGTTTCATGCCGACTCGTGCGACGGCGACGGCCCTCCAGGTCGGTGCTCCGGGATCCGGAGCGGCTGACCCGATCACCGGAAATATGCGGATCCTTCAGCGACTTGCGACGTTCGCCATCCCGGACCCGACCGTCGAGAACCAAGAGATCCGAGCCAACGCGTATATCCGGATCAAAGCGGATCAGGCCGAAGTCAACGGAGTGCCCCTCGATCTCGGTGATAAGTGCACGACAAGTCCGACCCTGCTTTCTGCGAGCGGGTTCATGGGAAATCTGAGAACCGGGACGACTCAATACGACCAGGGGCAGACCCTCATCGCCCAAGATTTCGCGATTCCGGCCTTCTCCAATTGCGGAGTTGGCGAAGATCTCAGTCCCATCCTCACCGCCAGTGTCTCCGGGACGGGAAACTATGCGAATCTGGAATCAGGGCAGTGGTGCATTGTTATCAATGGCCATAACTGTGTGGATGGTGCGGGTGCGCTTCCTCGTACCTTCACCGTCAATCCGGGTGGGACTGTGACCGCGGTCGCGAGACCGTTTACCCTGACCCAGGGGAATGCAGAGTTCAGGTGTGAGTCAGCGACGATGCAGCTCGATATGGACCGTGGGCACTGGCAGTCTCGCTTCAGGCTGGCCAAGGGCGACATGTCCCTTGCCGGCTGCGAGGTCGAGTCGTCCGACGGTGTCGTCCACCAGGTGAGGGGTGAAGTCACCCAGGACGGGGCACTGTGGATGAACATGATCACCAATGAAATTGGCAATCCGGAGATGAGAATAAACGGGGTGTTGCTCAACGCGACCGTGGATCTCGGCGGAAGCCAGACGTGCACACTGCGGATATCTGAAGTACTGACAAGACTCTTCCCCATATTCAACGAAGTCGTCGATGAGCGCCCTGCGGATATGAGTGGGACCTACGACAACGGTACCTTCTCCGTGAAGACCCATTTCCTTAAGCCGTCGATGAAATCGACGTGCAGCATTCCGGGGTTCACGGACTTCCTCAACGGCTTCACTTCCATCAAGGCTGATTTCGCCTTCGACCCGGTGCAGCAGATCACTACACCTTGAACGAGGCCGGCGCCATGGGCTGACCGTTTTGGTGCGAACTGAAGCGGTGACCGAAGTCCTCGTGCTCCCAGTGCCGGACGTGCCGTCGCCTGCACCACCCCAGGCGACGGCGCGGCCAGGTCGGCTCGCCGCAGGCCGTGCACGGCCTGCGGCGAGTACGGCGTCAGGTCTTCTCCCCGCCGATCGCTGCAACCCGGGTTGACCGTATGTGGGACGGGCAAGCGCCGCCGCAGATATGTGTTGAGTGACAATATCGATCGCCCCCAGGACGCCTATCCTGGCCTTCGCTAACAAGGCGGAAAAAACTTCACGTTAGAGTGTTGCAGCGTATTGAACCGTCATTGCTTCAGTATTACTCTCCGGTTGGGAATCAAGGATTCATCGCTTTGATGATCCGTTGCACGAATCCCGCGTCGGCTGGGATCACGCAGTGGCCGCCCGGCGCTCTGTGTCCGTTTCTCCCGGTACGAAGAAAGGACAGACCGGTGAAGTTCACTCGTCTCCGCAGACGCAGTTCCCGGCTCGCGCTTCCGGCCGTGGTCGGCGCCGCACTGCTCAGCTTCGGCTTGGCCTCCCCCGCATCGGCGGCCAACCCCGACCCGATCCCGGGGAGCTTCGACTTCTCCGATTGCCCGACCCTCCCGGCGGGTGCGTCGCCGCAGTTCTCACACTGCTGGGTCGGCGTGGTCACCAGCGGAACCTTCAAGATCGGCAACTTCGACCAGACGATCGACAAGCCGATCCGGATCACGTGGGCGACCACGTTCAACACCACCACCTTCGAGAGCGGCACCGTCTTCGGTGGGCTCCACACGGAGAAGATGAAGATCCAGGACGGCCTGTTCGGTGACCCGTTCCTGACGGCCGTGTACGCCAAGGTCGAGTACGCCGGCACCTTCGAGATGCCGCCCGGCGACGATCTCCGTATCAACCTCGGAATCAAGGTCCGCATCCAAAACCCGCTCCTCGGGAACAACTGCGCGCTCGGGTCCAACAGCAACCCG
Source organism: Actinomadura sp. 7K534 (assembly GCF_004348575.1). NCBI lineage: Bacteria > Bacillati > Actinomycetota > Actinomycetes > Streptosporangiales > Thermomonosporaceae > Actinomadura > Actinomadura sp. 7K534. Next base: position 29,616 of record NZ_SMKB01000039.1, on the reverse strand, counting down.
ATCATGCTGAACCTCACCACCGGCACCACCAGCCCGCCGGCCCCCAACACCCCGATCACCGGAGAGCCCGTCTCGGTCGCGCGGCAGGAGCCGCAGCCGACCGTGCTGCAGGCCAAGCACGTCGGCAACTCGTTCGCGGTGCCCGGCGCCTCCGGCTGCATCTTCAACTGGGGCGCGGGCAACTGGCTCGTCAACCAGATCGGCGGATTCCCCTCGGCCGCCGGGAAGAACAGCATGGTCCAGAACGAGTACATCGTTTCGAAGCAGTACAGCCAGCTCTAAGCCGAGCATGGTCTGACGCACGCCGTGCCCGCGACATCATCGCGGGCACGGCGTACGTGCGTTCCGGCGGCGACCAAGCAGGGGTGCTGCCGATGTCCGCGGCGGGGCAGAGGAGGCTGATCATGAGACCCGAGGACACTCCGGATGGGTTCTCGGATGACGCCTACATCGCACGGCAGACCTGGCACGGCAACCTGCCGATCCTGGTGGTCCTCGGTGTCGTGGACGTGTTCCTGCTGTACCAGACCATTCGAAACCCCCAGCCCGGCGCCGTATTCGCGCTGGCCGCGTTCTGCACGGTCACCGTGGTCACGGCCGTCCTCGTCACAAGGCCGGTACGTCGCGGGGAGGTGTCGTTCGCGGTGGACGCCCGCGGCGTCTACTTCGGCCCCACAGGTACAAGGGAGTTGGCAGAGCTGATCCCGTGGGCGTGGATCGACTGCATCGTGACCTTCGACCGGATCGTGCACCGCGGTGACCAGAAGGGACGCCGCCACTGTGTGGGGGTCGAGCTCAATGCCGCCGGCGTCTCGGAGCGGATGAGGTGTTTGCCCAGGCCACCAGGGCTGCCGCCGCCTACCGCGCTGGAGCAGGAGTTCAACGAGGCAGCCCTGTGGCCCTGGTTCAACCGCCTGCTCGGGCCACCGTCGCTGGTGCAGACAGATATTCAGGGCTGGCGACTGGACACGGCAAGCCTGGCCCGAGCGGTCGCGCGGTACGCGCCTGACACGTCGATCCAGCGTCGCCCCACCCAGCCGGCCCTGAACATCGCAAGGGTCGCGGCCACCGCCTGGGAGGTCCACAAAAACCTCCAACGCCGAGCCGACCGAGACGACCCCACGGACTAACGCGGCGCCCGCCAGGCCCACGGGTTCGTTGACTTGCGGCGTGTTGTTGTTATGAGTGGCCGGATAACGACAACACGCCGCAAGTCAACGGCTGGTGGTCACCGGTCGCGAGAGTGCGCGGAGGTGTTTGTCGCCAGAGCGGGATCCTCGTGGGCGCCGTCAGCGGGACGCGGCGGAGTTGGTGCGTCCTGCGGCCCGGTCGGGCGAGCGTCGGGCGGCGCGGTGTGCGGGACCTCGAACCAGACGCGCAGCCGGCCGTCGTCCAGCTGGTCGAAGCCCCATGACTTAGCGAGCATCGACAGGATGGGCAGGCCGCGCCCGTGTTCGCCCTGGGGATCATCGACATGATGCGGGACGCTGGCACCGCCCTCGTCGGTGACCTCGATCCGGATGTTGGCCGTGTCCACGTAGGCGTCCACCTCCACGAGGTGTCCCTCGCCGTGGACGATCGCGTTGGTGAGCGTCTCGGACAGCAGCAGGACGCTGTCATCGCACGCGCTGTGCTCCGCCCCGAGCAGCGGTTCGAGCCGTCCGAGCAGCCATCGCCGTCCGTTCACCACGTTCCTCGGGCTGGACGGAATGACGCACGTTCCCAAATGCTTCACCGGGCCCGCACCGCCCACGCCACCCGTGCGGCCGTCTCCCCGACGTCCCCGGCCATGCACCACTGCCCGCCGAAGGCGTAGCGCCACCGTCCCCGATGGTCGACCGCCGAGACCCCGAGCCATGTGCGCGGCCACGCCCGCTCCGGCACCCAAAGCACGGCCTCACCGCGCGACGGGTGGACGAGCATAGAGGTGCATTGTTGGCTTTCGCCCAGTTTGTAACACAGAGCAGCCAGGAGGCTGAACCGCACCGAATGCGGCCGCTGATCCGCTGACATCGTCTGACGCCCTTTCCCCGGGCACGCGAACGACCACGATTCACCCGACTTTCTTGCGTGATCGCCCGTCTACCGTGCGTGACTATCGCTACGGTCAGAGCATGGGGCGGACGACCTGAGTCTGTAAACCCAAAGAAGTGAACTCGCTCAAAGAATCATGGTCCGCCCGATGGGCATATACCAAGCGGAGGAACAAACGTGGCAAGTCGGACGAGCCCCACGGTCCGCAGGCGCCGCCTCGCTTCTGAAATGCGAAGGCTGCGCAGGCAGTCGGGAAAGACTCGCGAAGAGGCGGCAAGGTTCGCGGACATCGCCCCGGCCACGGTCAGCCGGATCGAGGCCGCCGTCCACGCGCCGAAGGTCGCCGACATCATGGCCCTCTGCAAGTTCTACGGCCTGGACGACGAGCGCACCGACGTCCTCGTCACCCTCGCCCGCCAAAGCCGCCAACGCGGCTGGTGGCACCAGTACAGCGGCACCATCCCCGAGTGGTTCGAGGTCTACGTCGGCCTTGAAGAAGAAGCTGCAGAGATATCGGACTACGCCTCTGAATTCATACCTGGCCTCCTGCAGACGGAGGAATACATCAGGGCTTTGTTCCACGCCAGTCTTCGGACGTGGTCAGAGAAGGAGATCGAGCGCCGAGTCGCGCTGCGCCTCAAACGACAGGAGCGGCTTGCCAGCAAGGACCCCCTCAAGGTGTGGGCGGTCCTCAATGAGGCAGTTATCAGGAGGCAGGTCGGCGGACGTAACAGCATGAGGAAGCAGCTCCATCACCTCATGGAGATGTCCCGGTTCCACCACGTCAATCTCGTGGTCTTGCCCTTCTCTGTGGGGGCTCACCCGTCAATGGACGGAGCCTGCACGCTCCTGCGCTTCCCTGAGCCGGCTGACCCCGACATCGTGTACATGCAGTACCGCCTGGGGAGCGTCTATCTGGAGGACCCCTCCGACGTCGGTGTATATGCCGACCTCTTCGATCACCTTCGCTCTCGGGCCCTCGGCCCCGACGAGTCCCTTGCGCTGATCGCTGAGGTGGCTGACGATCTCTCATAACCCCCAACCGGACAGGAGTGCAGGATGATCACGAAGCACTCATTCGTACAGTGGCGCAAGAGCGGCTATAGCGCGGAGGAAGGCCACTGCGTCGAGGTCGGTACCTGGCGCAAGAGCGGGCGCAGCACTGACCAAGGGCACTGCGTTGAAGTTGGAGCTTGCCAGACGGGCACCAGTGGCGGAGGAGGCCGCATTCCTGTCGGCCTGTTGACAATGAGCAGCCGTAGCAATCAGCAAGGTGACACTGTCGAGGTGTCTTCGGGCCAGGTGGTGGTTCTGGCGCGGGACTCCAAGGATCCGGACGGGCCGGTGTTGGGCTTCGGGGCCGACGCGTGGGGTGCTTTCCTCGACACCGTGAAGAGCGGGCGACTCGACCTCACCTGACAGAAGTCCTGCGATTAGCGGTGGCCGTCATCCGTCCATGAACAAGGCGTAGATGGCGGCGCCCATCGCCATGGGGCCGGTGATTGCGTAAGTGAGGTAGCCCAGGTAGCCGAGTACGTCCGGCCGGTCGAAGAGGGCGGCCACTACCACCAGGAGGAACGGGGTGGAAAGGGCGGCCAGCCATCTGTGTCCGGTGAGCAGCCACAGGATCGGTGCGGACAGGAGGGCGGCCCCCGCCAGGCCGCAGACGAGGCGGCCGTACGCCATCAAGTGGGCCTGCTCCTCGCTGCCCGAGTACACGACCGGGGCTGCGGCTACCAGGCCGCGCAGCAGGTAGCCGCCGGCCACGGCGATCACAATGAATGTGAGCGTCGACGTCAGGGTGACCGGTGTCCCGGGGGCCAGCATGGTCCGCAACGCCATCGCCGCGCCCACCGGCACGATGACCAGACAGGGATAGAGGGCGACGACGTGGTCGGGGCCCGGCATGATCAGCAGGACGGGGGCGACCGTGGTGGCCAGCACCGCCAGTGCGGGACCCCGCTCACCCGTCAGGGCGAACCCGGCGGCGCCCGCGGCGACCAGCAGGGCCGCGAGGTAGACCAGGAGTCGGTCGCGCTGGAGCAACTGCGCGGACTCGTCCGAGCGCAGACCGGCCCAGTCGTACACCCCATTGAGGAGCCACAGCTCACCGGCGAGCACGATGGCGAACGAGGCCGCCGCCAGTGGATTGGTCCATGTCGTCGCGCCCACCGGCGCCCCCTTCCTGCGGGCTACGACGCGTTGGGAGAGCGGCGGCAGTGGGTCGCTGCCCGGCGAAACGAATTCGCATCCCATGGAGAGATCCACGCGATGTGAACACGTGGCGGTCGGCGCGTCAACCGACCGGGAATTCTCCTCGGTCGTCGCCAATCGAGCGAGCACCTGTGATCCGCCGGCTGTCAGCCGATGATGACGTGCGTCCGCTTCAGGACAGTGATCTGGAAGGGGGCGACCGCGCGGGTTAGCCTGCGTCCGCTGATCGTTCCGCGGTTCCCCAGGGAGAAGGTCCACACCGATTCTCGGCAGCGCTTATGCGGTGCGGGCCACGGTGCTCGGCCGCGCCAGGCCGTCAGGAGTGTGGGTGAGCGGTATGGAGACCCCGGCATCTCGGACGGACGAGGACTTCGAAGCGATCCGCGTCCTGATGATCGGGGCGATGGTGCTGTGCGCGGTGGGCACGCTCGGGGCGGTGGCCAAGGCGGCGGCACCCGCGAACATCGCCGGGCGCGCCCCGGGGTTCGCCGACGTGTTCCGCATCAACCCCGGCGTGGTCTCCGTGGAGGCGGCCGTCGTGGTGGCGGTCGTGACGATCGCCGGAGTGGCGGCGCTGTGGTGGTCGGTGCGGCGGACGTGGCCGTGGCTGCTGGTCGCGGGCGTGGTGTTAGTGCTGATCGGCGAGTCCGCCGCGTCTCCCGTTCCCGTGACCTCGACGACTTCCGGCGGGCCCTCCTGGCTGGCCCAGGGGACGGCCGTCGCCGGGGCGCACCTCGTGCTGCTGGGGACGCTGGGCGCCGCGCTGATGTTCGTCGGCATCAAGGCGGCCGGCGCCGGTGCGGTGCTGATCGGGGCGGGCCTGGGCGCCCAGGTGTTCGGCGCGGCCACCGACGTGCTGATGGCCGAGGCCCTGCCGCTGGAGCCGGGAGGCCACGGCTACGACTACGCGCCGGTGGCCAAGTCCCTGCTGCACATCGGGCTGCTGCTGGGCGCCGTGGGCGCGATGGTACTGGTGGGGACGCTGCACCTGCGCTACGGGAAACGTCCCGAGCTGGCGGTGCCGTCCGACGCCGAGCCCGCGGTGGACCGGCTCATGGCGCTGGCGGGCGCGGCCGGTGCGCTGCTGTTCGTTCCCGCCGCCGTCATCGGTGACGGCGAATTCGGTGTGGCGGCTTCGGCGCTGCTGCTGGTGGCGGGGCTCGTGTTCTCCGTCCTCGCGGGCCCTCGGGCCGTCGCCGGACTGGTCCTCGCGACGGCCGTCGTCGCCGGTGTATCCGGTCCGGCGGGTGCGCTGATCCAGGCGGGGGCGCTCACCACGGTGAGCATGTGGTTCTGGACCGCGTCCGGGATAGTGGTCGGAGCCGCCGTCGCGTTCCCGGTCTGGCGGTCGTGGTCGGCCGCGGTCGGGTGCGGGCTCTGCGGGGTCCTGCTCCTGGTGCTGATGGCGGTGCGGCCGGACGGGGTGGCCCTGGTGATGCTGGCGCTCCTGATCGCCGCGGCCACCGCGGCGGTCGCGTCGCTGGGGGTGTGGCTCGCCCGGGACGGTTCCCTCCCGGTCGTCCTCGGGCCGCTGGCGTTCGCGACGATCACCGGGGCCTGCGGGCTCCTCGCGCACTGGCAGGGATCCGGACGTCGCGCGCCCGGCGAGGAGCTGTTCCGCGAGCCCGGCCACCTCTGGCTCTACGCCGCCCTGCTCCTGGCGGCGGCGGCCGCGTTCGCCTTCCGCGCACGCGGCCGCTCGCCCGTCAGGTGAAGATGCGGTCGAGGGGCTCGCCTGCCGTGGCGCGGCGGGCCCAGGTGTGGAGCTGTTCGTGGTCCTGGCAGGTGGTGATGCGTTCCCGGAGGTCGTCGTCGATGGTGAAGCCGCGCGTCTCCAGGACGGTGAGAAGCAGCTTGGCCTCGCCCTTGGCTTCGCCTTCGGCGATGTGCTTGAGGGCGAAGTCGCTTTTCCACTCGTAGACGCCGGCCTGCATGATCTCCTCCAAGCAGTGTCGCGCGGACCCGTCTGCACCCGCGGCGCAGGCCTCCATGTCCATGCTCGAATGTGGAGGGCTTGTACGCGTCCTGCAAGCGGGAAAGAGAGCGCCTGTGCGGACGGGAATGAACAACCCACCTGGCGGAGGGATGGACGGGACCGCGGTTGAGCCGACGATGGTCGTGGCGCGGAGCCAAGCCGTCATCGGCTCATACGGTTACGGCGACATCCCGTCTCGTTCGCGTTTGCTACGCGGCAGCTCGCCCGTCAGGTGAAGATGCGGTCGAGGGGCTCGCCTGCCGTGGCGCGGCGGGCCCAGGTGTGGAGCTGTTCGTGGTCCTGGCAGGTCGTGATGCGTTCCCGGAGGTCGTCGTCGATGGTGAAGCCGCGCGTCTCCAGGACGATGAGAAGCAGCTCGATCTCTCCTTCGACCCTGCCCTTGGCTTCGCCTTCGGCCCTGCCTTCGGCGATGTGCTTGAGGGCGAAGTCGCTTTTCCACTCGTAGACGCCGGCCTGCATGATCTCCTCCAAGCAGTGTCGCGCGGCAGCGGAGAGCTGCGACCGCACGTAGTCATGATACAGCTCGCCCCTGTCACGGTCCGTGACCTCCAGGGCTTCGGCGAAGGCCGTCAGGATGGCCTTCCGGTCGGGGCCGTCGGCGTGTGCGACGGTGCTCAGGATCGCCAGTTCCGGCAGGGAACGGGCCTTGTCCAGGTCGGTGACGGCGGGCACCTCGGTGAGGTTCAGCACCCAGGGGCGCAGGACCCAGCCCTCGTGTCCGCTCTCGATCGGCTCACGGCACCAGGCGGAGGTTCTCCTGTCCGGGCACAGCACCAGCAGCGTCACCGGACACTTGCGCCGGGCCCGGAGGGTGGCCAGATAGACCGGCCAGCTGTAGTGCTTGCGCGGGTCCGGCTTGAGCTGGACCTCGACGACGATCGCGAGGTCCGGGCGCTTCGGGTCGCCGAGGAGGACGGTCGAATCGCATCGGTACTCGGTGGGGTTGCAGTCGGTGAGCGACTCCGATCCCAGTGATATCCGGTCGTACTCGGGGGGTTTGATTCCGGATGCCGCCTGGAGGAGTTCCGGGGCCAGCGCGGGCTGGTTCCGGAACAGGTCGAGCGGCACCTCATGTTCGGCGGAGGGCATGAGGTGGACGCTATCGGTGTTCATGTCGCTACGAAGAGCTAAAATCGTTACGTGGGGTAATGGGGGAGCTTGTGTTGCATGTCCCTGTTCGGGGGCGGGCGGCGCCGGCTTTGCGCCGGTCACGCGCGTCGTGCGGACCGGCCCGGACGGTAACGATTCGGCCGGGCACATCGAGCGACTTAATCATCCGGTGATTAACACCGAACGTTATTCGCTCGTGAAGTGAGCACGTATGTGGTGTACGGGGCGAGATAGGCAAGCATAAGTGAGCAATTGCCGAGGTGAAACAGCCCGTACGGAGTGTGAAAGTTTTTCAGGAATGGTGCGCGGCGTGCGCCGTTGGGTTACTTTCATTGCATCGTTCCTCTGCCGGCGCGAAGGAGGCCGACGATGACGGGGACCGTCACCGGGCGGGGGCGTCCGGGACCGATCCCGCCGAAGGTGATCGCCATTCTGAGCGCGGAACTGCCGTCCCTCACCGAGGAGATCGTCAGCGAGGTCAAGCGGTCGGTCCCGACGGATCCGCGGAAGGCCCCGCCGGTGCCGCAGCGGACGATCCGGGTCAGCGTGGAGCAGGTCATAGCCGCCTTCGTCGACCAGGTGACCGGCATGGGCGACACCCACGAGCGCCGCGACGAGCTGTGCCGCGAACTCGGGCGCACCGCGGCCTACGAGGGGCGCAGCCTGGACGCGCTGCAGGCCGCGTACCGGGTGGGGGTCCAGGTCGCGTGGCGGCGCGTCGCGGACGTCGCGAGCAGGCGGCGGCTGCCGTCACAGGTGATGACGCAGCTCGCCGACGCGCTGTTCTCCTACATCGACGAGCTGGCCTCGCTGACCGTCCAGGGGTACCTGGAGGCGCGGTCGCGGTCGGCGGACGAAGTGGCGGGGGCGCACCGGAGGCTGCTGCGGCTGGTACTGCGGCCGGGAGCGCCCGGCGGCGCGCTGGCCGAGACGGCGAAGACCGTCGGCTGGACGGTGCCGGAAGAAGTGACGATGGTCGCGCTGCCCGCGCGCACGCGGTGCATCCGGGCCGCGCTGGACGCGGACGTGCTCGCCGACCTGGGCGACACCGAACCCCACCTGCTGGTGCCGGGCCCCTTCGGCCCCGCGCGCCGGGAGATGCTGGTCGAGGCGCTGCCCGAACGCCGCTCCGCGGTCGGGCTGACCGTCCCGCTGGCGGAGGCGGCCGACTCGCTGCGATGGGCGCGGAAAGCGCTGGCGCTCGTCGAGGCCGGCGTCCTGGAGGACGGCGGTCCGACGCTGTGCGAGCGGCACCTGCTGACGCTGTGGCTGCTGTCCGACGAAGCCTTGCTGGACCAGCTCTCCCGGCGCCGGTTGGCGGCTCTGGCGGGGATGAGCCGAACCCAGCGATCCCGGATGACCGAAACCCTGGGCGCATGGCTCGAAGCGCAAGGAAACGCGGTCGAGACCGCCCGGCGGCTCCGCGTCCATCCGCAGACCGTGCGGTACCGGATGCGGCGCCTCAGTCAGACGTTTGACGAGCAACTGGCCGATCCGGCGTCGCGTTTCGTGCTGGACGCAGTGCTCCGGGCGAGCCGGTTGCGGCAGGAGCGGAGGCCGTCAATGCGGTGATCGGAGCTTGGCCGTACCGTGCGTGTCCGCGCGGACGGCACAGAGTCATTTTATGTTCTCTTTACCTTGGGCCACGGCGACTTGGACCTACCGTCGGCGTGTCTCAGTCCACAGCCTGTCGGGGGCGCACAGGGGTCCCCCGCTCGGTGCGTCCTTGTCATGTCCGTAGCGAAAGCCGACCGTCCGGGACGCCGGGTGCCCCCTGCCCGGAACCACGCCACGACCCGTGACGGCGGCGTTCTCGGAGGTGTCTCGATGACGCGGACGCTCACGCAGGAGGCCGTGCGGCCGCAGCTCAAGCTGCCGCGGCGGCTGGCAGCGATGATGCGCCCGGAGCTCCCGAGTCTGTCCAGGGAGATCATCCAGGAGGTACGCAGGTCGATTCCCGAGTACGGACGGCCCATGGAGGGGCCGTACGTGGAGACGCTCCGGATCGGCGTAGAAAGGGCGCTGACCGACTTCGTCGAGCAGGTCGCGAACCCCCGCGCGCCGCGGGAGCGCTACCGCGAGACGTACCGCAGGCTCGGCCGGTTCGAGGCGCAGGAGGGCCGGACGCTCGACACCCTCCAGGCCGCGTTCCGCATCGGCGCGCAGGTCGCCTGGCGCCGCATCATGAAGGTCGGCCCCCGCCGGCACCTGTCCAGCGACGTCATGGCGCAGCTCGCCGACGCGCTGTTCACCTATATCGACGAGCTCGCCGCGCTGGCGCTCCAGGGCTACCTGGAGGAACGGCCGGACGGCGAGATCAAGGGCCACCGCAGGCGGCTGCTGGAACTGCTGCTGCGCCCGCGCGGGCCTCGCAGCGTCCTGGACGAGGTCGCGGCGCGGGCGAGATGGCCGATCCCGGATGAGATGACCGTGGTCGCCGCCCCGCCCGGCTCCCCGTACGTGCGGGGGGTGCTGGAGGACGACGTGCTCGCCGACCTCAACGCGCCCGAGCCGTTCCTGGTGGTGCCGGGCAGGCTGACGCCCGAGCGGCGCCGGACCCTGCTGCGGGTGCTGCCCGAGGGGCAGCTCGTCGCGGGCCCCCGCGCGGCCGCCGCGGGACTGGCCGACTCGCTGCGCTGGGCGCGGCACGCGCTGCGGCTGGTGGAGACGGGCATCCTCCCGGGCGCCCCGGTGACCGACTGCGACGAGCACCTCATCACCCTGCTGCTGCTGTCGGACCAGGCCCTCGTCGACCGGCTCGCGCACCGGCATCTCAGCGAGCTGTCGGAGTTCCCGAGCCGGCAGCGCGGCCGGCTCATGGACACGCTGCGCGCCTGGCTGGTGAGCCGCGGCACCGCCGCCGAGATAGCCGAGGAGCTGAACATCCACCCGCAGACCGTCCGGTACCGGATGCGGCAGCTCGAAGCCGTTCTCGGCGACCGGCTGAACGATCCCGAAGCGCGTTTCGCGATCGAGGTGGTGCTGCGCGCGACCTCGCTGCGGCAACAGTCCGCGGAGGACGCCGGCGACACGCGGAAAAGGCTCACTCGCTGACAATCGGAGAATGTCGCCCCGTCCGTCCGTAAGCACGCGGCAATGACATTGGCGGACGGGGTTGATTGCCCATTCATGTGCGTGCTTCCATCCAATTCTGAGACATTATCGGGATGGTCGCCACGGGGTGGAGGTGCGTGCAGGGTGCGCTCACGTTCGGCACGTTCGGTCGTGGCGGTCCTGGGCGTGGCAGCGCTCGTGGGACTGACGGGGGCGCACCCGGTGAGCGCCGACGAGACGAGCAGCCCCACCCCCACCTTGAGCGCTACGGACGCTCCGACTGAGACACCGACGGACACACCGAGACACCGACCGAGACTCCCACTGAGACACCGACGGAGACCCCCACCGAGACGCCCACGGAGACGCCCACCGAAACACCCACCGAGACTCCGACTGAGACACCGACGGAGACCCCCACCGAAACGCCCACGGAGGACCCCACCGGGTCACCGACCCCGAGCCCGACCCCGAACGACCCGCCGGGCACGCCGGGCACCCCCGGGAAGCCCAAGACGCCCGTGCTGTCCCTCGCGCTGTCGGTGTCGTCGGCGACGATGAAGCCCGGCGGATCGGTCACCGCGACGGTCCGGGTGGCGTCCGCGAACGCGACCGCGCAGAACGCCGTCGTGCGGATCTCGGCGTCCGGCGCCTCGGTGAGCCCGGGGACGCAGGGCATCGGCGCGGTCGGCTCCGGCGGGGCCGCGGCGATCGCGACCGTCCGCGCGCCGTCCGGCGCGAAACCCGGGCTGATCACGGTGCGGGCGACCGCCTCGGCGTCCAAGGCGAGCAGCGTGTCCCGCAGCTACAAGCTGATCATCACCGACGCCTCCGGCGCCCCGCCGCCCGGGGTGAGCCTGGCGAACCTGCCGCCCGGCGTCCCGCCGCTGACCCCGTCGACCTTCAACCCGCTCGCCGGGATGAAGGGCCCGCAGGTCGCGCTGCCCCCGATCTCGTCACCGCAGATCGCGACGAGCCCGGCGCCCATCGTCCCCGTCGCCGGCCTGCGCACGATCGAGGACGAGACGCTCACCGTGCAGCGGCTCTCGTCGCTGCAGGCGGGCTTCCTCGCCGCGATGGCGGTGTCGGTGGCGCTGCTGCTGCTCCGGGTGCGGCTGTCCCGCCGCGTGCCCGCGGTGCGCATCCCGCTGCCGCGGGCGCAGCGCAGGCGGCTCGCCGGCAAGCGGCTCACCGAGGCCCGGGTGCGGGCACTGCCGCCGCTGCCCGCGCGCAGCCCCGTCCGGATCGTCTGGCTGCCGGTCAGGCCGGCCCGCGTGGCGCGCCTCTGAGCGCACCGCCGGACACGGTCACCTGCCGGCGGTCACTTCTCGGGGGCGAACATGGGGCGGAAGCCCGCGACGAGCTGCCGGATGACCGGGCGCTGCTCGGCGGGGGTGCGGCCGCGCAGGTCGTGGACGGGGTCGAGGCCGTCGTAGTACGGCGCGAGCGCCAGGAACGGCAGGATCGTCAGGATCAGCGTCGCGAGGACGTCGAGGTCGGCGTCCTCCCGGATCGCGCCCGCGCCCCGCCAGAGCTGCAGCGTCGGGTGGATGACCTGGAGGTAGTGCTGGTTGGCGGTGTCGCGGACCACGGACCGGACGCTGTTGTCGAGCTCGAAGTTGGTCGCCGCGGTGACGCCGCGCTCCAGCGGGTGGTCGGCCATGTACTCGGTCCAGTCGCACAGGACGTCGAAGAGCCACTCGTCGAACGACTGGTCGAAGTCGATCCGCTCGATCCGGCGCTCCATCTCCTCCCGGATCCGCCGCGACGTCTCGTCGCAGACGAACGCGAAGAACTCCAGCTTGTCGCTGAAGTACTGGAACAGGGACCCCTTGGCGATGCCGGCCTCGCGCGCGATGGTGTTCAGGCTGCCCGTCGAGTACCCGTTCTCCCCGAACTCGCGCATCGCCACCTCGAGCACCCGCTCGCGCTTGGCGACGTTGAGGCGGAACCAGGTGGACGTTGGCATGGACCCTTCGACTTCCGTCAGGAACCGGTAACCCGACGGTCAGGATAACGGTCCGTGCCGTCCCGTGTGACCCGAAACATCACCGGCGCCCACCCGGGCCGGGCGGGCACGGCGGGCCGGGGATTCAGCGGGCCAGCCGGATGAGGATGCGGCAGACCTCTTCGATGATCTCGGTGGCCTCGGCCTCGCTCTCGGCCGTGGCGATCTCCCGACCGGCCTCGCCGATGACCGTGGTGAGCACCAGGCTCAGCACCTGCTCGGCCCGGCCCGCGGGCTCGCCGGCGCCGCGCAGCAGCTTGGTGTTCTGCGCGATCCAGTGCTGCGCGCGGCTGCGGCGCATCAGCGACGACCCGGACGGGCCCTCGCCGCCGAGGAACAGCCGGGCCGCGTCCCGGCGCTCCCAGCACACCCGCAGGTACGCGCGGGCGCCGGCGATGAACAGCGTGATCGGGTCGGTCTCGCCGTCCTTGCGCGCGGCGGACACGGCCTGCGCGGCGCTCGCCTCCTGCTCGGCGCTCAGGTCCTCCCACAGCGCCACGTACAGCCCGGCCTTGCCGCCGTAGTGGTGGTAGAGGCTGCCGACGCTGATCCCGGACCGCTCGACGATCTCGGCGATGCCCGCGTCGGCGTAGCCGCGGTCGGCGAACACCTCCAGCGCCGCGCTCAGCAGCGCCTGCCGCGTCGCGTCGGCCCGCGCCCACTGCCGCCCGCCGGTCACCGTGCCGCCCGCCGCGCCGTTCTCGGTCTCGTCCGCGCCGCCGGCCCGCCGCGCCCTGCTCGTCCGCATCCCACCATGGTGCCAGGCCGCGGGATTCCGGCACGGTCCATCACGCCAGGGAGCGGGGACTCAGTACCAGTTGTTGCGCTGCCAGAAGGCCCACGCGCCGCACGGGTCGTCGTAGCGGGCCTTGATGTAGCCGAGCCCCCACGCGATCTGGGTGGGGGAGCTGGTGCGCCAGTCGCCCCCGGCGCTGGCCATCTTGCTGCCGGGCAGCGACTGCGGGATGCCGTAGGCGCCGCTGGACGGGTTCTCGGCCCGCTCGTTCCAGTTGCTCTCGTGCTCCCAGAGCGTGAGCAGCGACGGCCAGCAGCGGCTCCACCCCTTGAGGGCGTTCATCTTCTTGCCGTACGCCTTGTTCTGCGCCGAGCTCGGGTTGGACTTGGCGAGCCGCTCGCGCTCCTGCCGGGCCTTAAGCTCCGCCCGCGCCTTCGCCTCGCGCTCGGCCTTCTTCTTGAGCCTCGCCAGCTCGCGCTTGTGCTCCTCGTAGGCGCGCTTCTTGGCGGCGGCGACCGCGTCGGCGGCGACCGGGTCCATGTCGGACGCGGACGTCAGCTTGGCGAGCATGTCGTTGGTCGACAGGTCGGCGGCGGCCATCTTCGGGGGCTTGGAGTCGTCCTCGACGAACCGGTCGATGTCCACCAGGACGACGGCGGCGCCGACCGCGCCGATGGCGACGGCGGTGATGGTGACGTTGCTGGTGAGCGCCCGCCGCAGCCGCCGCTTCTTCTCGGGGCGGAACCCGGGCGGCCCGTACGGGTCGAGGTGGTGGGACTCGGCGGGCTCCCGGGGCGGGGGGACACTCGCGCGCCGCCTGCCGGCGCTGTGACTACCGCGCGTGCCGCGACTCTTTGGCATAGGTGAAGCCTGCCTTATCGCCCGGGAATCGTGTCGTCCTGGAGGAGGTACGCCGACAGGGTGACACATGGTTCACCCTCCCGGCTCACCCGCCGGGGTCCCCCCGGTCCCGTCCGGCGCCCGGGTTCAACAGTTCCACGTCGCCCGCCGCCAGTCGCGCGGGTTGCAGGGATTCGAAGATGTGGCGGTGCATCCCGCCGAACACCGCGAGCTCCCCGTCGGGCGCCTCCAGCGCCAGGCTCACCTCGTTCACCCGGTCGCGGCCCGCCGCGGTGATCTCGACGAGCGTCGCGCGCCGGTCGCGGGGGTGCGGGGCGCGGGTGACCAGGCCCGCGGTCTCCAGCTGGTCGGCGGTGAGCTTCACGGTCGTCGGATGCATCATCAGGATCCGGCCGAGCGTGCTCAGCCGGGACCGGCCGCGCCGGGACAGGGCGAGGGTCGTCAGCAGGAAGTACCCGGTCCGGGTGAGGCCGAGGCGCTTCAGCTCCACCTCCAGCGCCTTCGTCAGCAGCTGGTTGAGGCGTCCGACGGCGCAGATGGACATGAACGGCCACGGCCCGCCGCGGAGCCCCTGCCCCTCCCAGCGGTCCCTGACGCCCATGACCAGAGGGTCGATACCGTCGCTCATCTCGTCTTCTGCCTCGTCAGCGATGTCGCGTCGCGCCTCGGTTCGCACCGGCCGATCGTAGCTTCGGACAAATCAACATGTAAGTACTCGCTTCTTAGACCTTCTTCCAATAGAGTGCCTCAGATCACACGCGGTACCCAAGTGCTTGCTAGGGCGCGCGGGACCGCCGTGATCCCGGTCTCTGCCGAGACCAAGGCGGCGCGAATCAGAGCAGGTACGACGGCGTCGCCTATGGCCCGGCGGATGCCGTGCATCGGATGGGCGCCGACGTCCGAGATCGAGGGAGGCTGTATGGCCCTTCGCGAACCCGCGAGGCGGGGCTCGTCCCCGCGGAACGGTCCACCCGGGTCCGGGGTGCACACCCCGCCGCGGGAGGTCATCGGCTGATGGCCGTGAGCCTGACGAAGGCCCCCGATCTGGCGCGCAGACGCGTCGGGCGAGCGCTCGACGAGACCGGGCTGCTGTGCGTGACCCTCCTGGAGGGGCTGCGCCGCACCTGGGACGTCCGCCAGTGGTGGGGCGAGTTCATCGAGCAGTGCTGGTTCCTCGCCCGCGTGACGGCCGTCCCGGTCATGCTGATCGCGGTGCCGCTCGGCGCCACCATCTCGCTGCAGGTCGGCGACATCGCCCGCCAGCTCGGCGCGCAGTCGGGGACCGGCGCGCTGCTGACCGCCGCGATGATCCAGCAGGTGGCCCCGCTGGCCGCCGCGCTGCTGGTCTCCGGCGTCGGCGGCTCGGCGATCACCTCCGACATGGGCGCCCGCAACATCCGCGACGAGCTCTCGGCCATGGAGGTCATGGGCATCAACCCGATCCACCGCCTCGTCACCCCCAGGCTGTGGGCGGCGAGCATGGTGTCCGGGCTGCTCTGCTCGGTGGTGATTCTGGCCGGCGTCCTGGGCGGCTACTACTTCAACGTCATCCAGCAGGGCGTCAGCCCCGGCGCGTTCTTCGACGGCGCCACCACCCTGCTCCAGTTCTCGGACCTGATGATCACCCTGTTCAAGGCGTGGGTGTTCGGTTTCATCGCCGCCGCCGTCGCCTGCTACATGGGGATGAACTGCGACTACGGCCCCGTCGGTGTGGGCCGCGCGGTCAACCGGGCGGTCGTCGTCACCTCGATCGTGGTGTTCGCGACGAACTACATCCTCACCATGATCTACCAGGTCCTGTTCCCCCCGAGGTTCTGATGGTCGCCATATCCCCCGTACGCAAGCTGGGCCGTGCCGTCAGGGTCCGGACCGCGGGTCTCGCCGGCTCGGCGAACCTGCCGGTCTTCCTCGGCCGGGTCCTCTACCACCTGTTCGTCGACATCATCATCCGCCGCAAGTACGGCAAGACGCTGGCCAAGCAGGTCAGCGACATCACCGTCGGCGTCGGAGCGCTGGTCATCGGCGGCGGCATGATCTTCGTCATCGCGACGATGTCGCTGGCCACCGGCGCGATGGTCGGCCTGCAGGGCTACCCCGGGCTGGAGCGCATCGGCGCGGAGGCGTTCACCGGGCTCGTCGCCAGCTACTCCAACGTCCGCGAGGTGACCCCGATCATCGCGGGCGTCGCGCTCGTCGCCCAGGTCGGCACCGGCTTCACCGCCGAGATCGGCGCGATGCGGATCTCCGAGGAGATCGACGCGCTGGAGGTCATGGGCATCAACTCCCTGGCCTACCTGGTGTGCACCCGGGTCGCCGCCGGCGTCATCGCGCTCGTGCCGCTGTACCTGGTCTCGCTGTTCATGGCGTTCTTCGCCACCAGGTTCATCACGATCCAGTACTTCGGTCTTTCGCCCGGTATCTACGACTACTACTTTCACCTCTACCTGCCGCCGATCGACGTGTTCTACAGCGTCATCAAGGTGGCGGTGTTCGCGTTCATCATCATGTTCATCCACTGCTACCGCGGCTACTACGCGGCGGGCGGGCCGGTAGGCGTCGGCGTCGCCGCGGGCCGCGCGATCCGGGAGTCGACCATCCTGATGATCCTGATGAACCTGGTCCTGTCCTACATCTTCTGGGGCCACGGCAGCACGGTGAGGTTGACCGGATGAGCGAGGAGACACTGTCCGCCCGCTCCCGGACGATCTACGGGCTGGTCGGCGCGGGCGTCATCGCGGCGGGCGCGGTGCTCGTGGCGGTGGGGACGACCCCGTCGCACTCGGGCTCCACCTACTACACCGCGACCTTCGACCGGGCGGGCCAGGGCCTGGACCCCGGCAAGTCGGACGTGAAGGTCCGCGGCATCGCGGTCGGGACCGTCGACGAGCTGACGCTCGAGGACAGCGGCCGCGTCAAGGTCCGGTTCCGGGTCGACGAGGGCATCAGGGTCGCCGACACGACGATCGCGGCCATCGAGCCCGTCTCGGTGTTCGGGCCGAAGGACCTCGTCCTCGACCTCGGCGCGAACGAGCTGCGCGGCCCGTACCTGAAGGACGGCGGGACGGTCGCCAAGACCGTGGACCCGGAGGAGCTGTCCGACACCGCGTGGCCGGCCTACGAGCTGACCAAGGCCATCAACCCGGACGAGGTGGCCACGATCCTGCACACGTTCGGTGCCGGGCTCTCCGGAGAGGGCCCCGCCCTGCGCCGCACGATCGACAACGGCTCCGAGGTCGTCGACGCGACCTACCGGGACCGGGCCGCGATCAACGCGCTGATGCGCAACGTCAACGGGCTGTCGGACACGCTGGCGTCCCGCGGCGACAACATCACCGGCATCACCGCCGACCTCAACCGGATCTCGCAGGTCGTCACCGAGCGGCCGGACAAGATCGAGCAGCTGCTCGGCGAGACCGGCGAGCTCGGGGACAAGGTCGGCAACACCCTCCAGGCGCGCGGTACCGACCTCGGCTCGATCATCGACAACGGCGGTGACGTCGCCGACGTGGTCAACGACCAGCGCCGCAACCTGCCGGTCCTGATGGACGGCCTGATCGGCTTCTTCGGCCTGCTGTCGCGGATCATCCGCGTCCCCGGCCCGGAGGGCAGGACGATCGCCCAGGCGCGGGCCACGCTGCCGCTCGACATGTGCAAGATCTTCATTGACGCCTGCACGCCCCGGGGCGGCAACGGGGGGCGGCCATGAGCCCGCTGCGGCGCGGCAGAACCGCGCGCGGGCCCGAGCAGGCCACGATGCTGAAGTTCCTGGCGTTCGTGGCGGTGACCGGCCTGCTGACCTTCTACATCGGCCAGATGATCCTCGGCACGAGCTTCCGCGACCGCTACGACCTGACCGCCACCTTCGACGACGTCACCGGCCTGCTGGAAGGCGACGACGTGAAGGTCGCGGGCACGCCCGTCGGGCGGGTCGAGTCCATCGAGGTCGTCCGCGGCAAGGCCGTGGTCGGGATGCGGATCGACCGGGAGGTGCGGGTCCCGACCGACTCCACCGCCGCGATCCGCTGGCGCAACGTGATGGGCCAGCGCGTCATCTACCTGGAGCCCGGCAAGGAGCAGGCCAGGCTCGGCGACGGCGACCGCGTCCCGCACACCAAGTCGGTGGTGGACCTCGGCGCGATCGTCAACGCGCTCGGCCCGCTGACCCGCAACCTGGACCCGAACCAGCTCAACAAGATCCTCTTCTCCTTCTCCCAGGCGCTGGAGGGCAACGAGCAGAACATCTCGCTGCTGAACCACAACCTGGACGCGCTGCTGCAGACGTTCGCGCTGCGCAAGAAGACCATCGAGGGGATGATCGACAACTACGAGACGGTGAGCCGGGCGGTCGCCAAGCGGGACCAGCAGATCGCGGCGAGCGTCGACAACCTCGAGTCGCTGACGAAGGTGTTCGCGAACAACCGCAAGATCCTCGAGGACGCCATCGTGGAGATCGGCGGGGTCACCACCAACCTCAACGCCGTGCTCGGCGGGCAGGACGCCCAGCTGGCCCGCATCATCGACAACCTCGGCCTGTTCGCCGAGACGTTCCGGCTCAACGTGAAGCAGCTGGAGACGATGGTCCAGCAGCTCCCGCTGACGCTGCGGCAGCTGTTCGCCGCGACGAACGGCGGCCACTTCCTGCGCTCGAACGCGCTCTGCCTGAACATCGAGCAGGGGCCCTGCCCCTTCGAGATGAGTCTGCCGCAGGCCCCCGGGACCGACGCGCCCACCAAGAACGAACTCGACCAGCTGCGCAAGATGCTGCAAGGGGGTGGCTGATGGCGCTCAAATCCCTGCGCGACGTCAACCACAAGATCGTCGCGATCGTCACGCTGACCGCGCTCGGCGCCGCCTGCGTGTTCGCCTTCGCCGTCGGCCAGCTGCACCTGTTCGACCGCGGCTACACGATGAGCGGCGAGTTCACCGACGTCGCCGGCCTGAAGAAGGGCCAGGACGTGCGGATCGCCGGCGTGAAGGCCGGCCGGATCACCGGCGTCGAGCCCGACTTCGCGCGCGGCAAGGTCCTCATCACCTGGCACATGGACGCCGGCATGGACCTCGGGCCGCAGACCCGGGCCGAGATCCAGACGACGACGCTGCTCGGCGGCCGGTACCTGCGGCTGACCGGCCCGGTCGCCAAGCCCTACATGGCGGACGTGCCGGAGTCCAAGCGCCGGATCCCGGTGTCGCGCACCAGCGTCCCGTTCACCATCCCCGAGGCGCTGGAGGGCGCGCAGAACATCGTCGGCAAGCTCGACCAGAAGAGCGTCGACAAGCTGCTCACCCAGATCAACGAGATCGAGTCGCCGGGAGCGAAGAAGCTGCACCGGATCCTGACCAACGTCCAGGAGCTGTCGCAGATGCTGAACGACTCCTACCCGGAGATCGAGCGGCTGATCGAGAGCAGCAAGACCATCACCGGCACGCTGGCGGCCAAGGACCAGCAGCTCCACGAGATCATCAGCGCCAGCCAGACGCTGCTGGACACGCTGGTGCGCCGCCGGAACGAGCTGGCCGCCACGATCGGGCAGGGCAGCCGGACGGTGCAGACGCTCTCCAACGTGATCTCCCAGAACCAGAAGAAGCTGGACAGGCTGCTGGACAACCTGCACCTGCTCACCACCCGGCTCGCGCCGAACATGGACGCGCTGAACACCAACTTCTCGCTGCTGGGACCGACGTTCGCGCAGGTCGCCAAGGTGCGGGGGAACGGCCGCTGGGTCGAGGGCCTGATCACCGGGCTCGGGCCGCTGCAGCCGGTCGGCCCGCACTCCACGCCGCGCAACCCCTCGGGAGGCAACTGATGAGGGCGCGCACCGTCGCCGTCGCACTCGGCCTCGCGCTGACCGCCTCCCTCGGCGGGTGCTCCGTCGTCCCGGCCGCGGGCGGCGACCGGACCATGGTCGTCTACGTCCCGAAGGCCCGCTCCTTCTACGAGGAGTCCAAGGTCAAGGTGATGGGGGCCGACGTCGGCCTGGTCGACAAGGTCGAGAACCAGGGCGACAAGGTCAAGGTGACGTTCCACCTGCGCCGGGACGTCCCGCTGCCCAAGGGGGTGCACGCGTCGATCGTCCCGCTGAACCTCATCGGTGAGCGGAACCTCGTCCTGCACCCGGCGTGGCAGCCCGGCCAGCCGAAGGAGACCGCGGACGTCATCCCGATGGAGCGGACGCACGTGCCGGTCGAGGTGGACGACGCGCTCAGCTCCTTCACCAACCTCGCCAACGCGCTCGACCCGACCAAGATGCAGTCCGCGCTCGGCACCGCCGCCGAGACCCTCGGCGGCAACGGCCGGCAGTTCAACGCCACCCTGGAGCAGAGCGCCCGCCTCGTCGAGAACATCGCCGGGCAGGACAAGGAGCTGATCGAGGTCGCGCAGAACCTCGACCGGCTCGCCGGGGTCGTGCGGGGACGCGAGGAGATCCTCGGCAGCCTCATCCGGGACTTCGGTGAGGCGTCCCGCGTGCTCAGCGCCGAGCGGGGCGAGCTGCAGCAGCTCATCCGGGCCATCCTGGACCTGGCCCAGAACGGCGACCGGCTGCTCCAGAAGTACAAGGGGCAGCTGCCGTACGACCTGGCCGTCCTCACCAGGACCGCGCTGATGCTCAAGGGCAACACCAAGCAGATCGCCCAGCTGGTGGAGGCGCTGCCCGACGTCGGCGACGCGCTCATCGGCGGCTACCACCACGACACCAAGTCGCTGCACATCAGGTTCGCCACCGACGCCTTCCTGCGGACGTGGCTGAAGAGCCTGCTGAACACCGACGACGTCGGCTGCCCGCTGCCCCCGCCCAACTCGAACTGTCCCTGGGACAACGGAGGCAACTGATGGGCCGGACCGTACTCGTGCTCGTCGTCGCCATGGCCGTGGCGCTCACGGGCTGCTCCTACCAGACGGCCGGCGCCCCGAAGGGCGACCTCACGCTGACGGCCACGTTCACCGACGTGCAGCAGCTCGTCGCCGGCCACAGCGTCAAGATGTCCGACATCACGGTCGGCACCGTCACCAAGGTCGAGCTCGTCGGCTACAAGTCCAAGGTGACGCTGTCCATCGAGGACGGCATCCGGATCCCGCAGGGCACCCTGGCCGAGATCAAGGTGACGTCGCTGCTCGGTGAGAACTACGTGGACCTGCGGATGCCGCCCGGCAAGAGCATGAACGCCGGGCCGTTCCTCGCCGATGGCGCGGCGATCGACAACACCAGCGTCCAGCCGTCGTTCGAGCAGGTCGTCGGGCAGGCCGGGCCGCTGATCGAGGCGCTGGCGGGCGACGACGTCGCCACGGTCGTCAACGCCGGTGCCACCGCGCTCGACGGCAACGGCCAGAAGCTCAACAGGACGATCGCCCAGGCCAGCGGCCTGCTCAAGATGTTCGCCGACCAGCGCCGCGAGCTGGGGGAGTCGGTCGACCGGTTCGCCCGGCTCGGCCGCTCCCTCGCCAAGGGGAGTGACGCGCTCGAAGAGGCGCCCGGCCGGCTGGAGGAGACCACCCGGCTGCTGGACGAGAACAAGGAAGAGATCATCCAGTCGGTGGACCGGCTCACCCACCTGGCCCGCCAGCTGAACGACAAGGTCCTGGAGCGGCGCATCGGCCGGTTCCGGAAGCTCCTGGCGGACCTGGACCCCGTCCTGCAGTCCCTCGGCGGCAACCGCAAGCGGCTCACGGAACTGGTGAACGGGCTGGTGACCTTCACCGACAAGCTGCCCCAGGCGAGCTACGACGGCCAGCTGCTGCTCTACCCGATCCTCCGGTTCCTCTGGCCCGACGGGTCGCCGGTCATCCCCGGCGTCGACTACCCGACCGGGACGGCGAACGCGAACAGGACCAAGGTTCCGGAGGAGCTCAAGGGCGCCCTGCCCGGCATCGAGAACATCCTGGAGCCGCGCCGATGAGCACGCGAATCACGATCAACCTGGCGGTCTTCGCCGCGCTCGCCGTGATCATGGTGGTCTGGGCGTTCAACAACGTCATCCGGTTCGACTTCATCGACCGCCCGTACCAGATCACCGTGGAGTTCGAGTCCTCACCGGGCCTCCACCCGAACTTCGAGGTCGACTACCTCGGCCTCCGGATCGGCAAGATCGACTCGGTGGAGCTGGTGAAGGACAAGGTCGTCGTCAAGCTGGACATCGAGCGGGGCGTCAAGATCCCGCAGGGGGTCACCGCCGCCGCGGCCCGCAAGTCCGCGGTCGGCGAGCCGGTGGTCGAGCTGACCCCGGCGCCCGGCAGGACCGACGCGCCGCCGATGAAGCCGGGCTCGCTGATCCCGGTGTCGCAGACCAGCGTCCCGCCCAAGTACGGGGACCTGTTCGGCGCCGTCATCGACAGCCTGGAGGCCATCGACCCCGACGACGCCAGGGTCGTCACGCACGAGCTGGCCGAGGGCTGGTCCGGGCGCGAGCAGTCGCTGCAGCAGATCATCCACGGCGGCGACCAGCTGACCTCCACGTTCGCGCAGAACACCGAGCTGCTCGACGGGCTGACCGACGACCTCGCGAGGATCACCCGCGTCCTGAACCAGAACCGCGGGTCGCTCGGCGCGGGCATCGACAACCTCGCCGCGCTGACCTCGGCGCTCAGCCAGGTCCGCGGCGAGCTGGCGGAACTGCGCGACGACGGGCCCGGCCTGCTGGCCACCGTCAACGACCTGCTCGACAAGACCGGCCCCGACTTCGAGTGCACCGTCGAGGTGCTCGGCAACTGGGGGCTCAAGCGCCACAACCCCGCGATCCTGGCGGACCTGCGGGAGACGCTCGCGAAGGCCCCGGAGCTCACCGTCGTCCTGGACAACGTGGTCGGCACCGACGAGGGCGTCCCCATCCTGAACATCTACTTCGAGCTGACGCTGAACACCCCGGCGACGCTGGAGTACGACCGCCCGCTGCCGCAGCCCGAGACGGGCGGGATCCCGAACTGCCCGGACGGCAGGTCCCCGGCGGCGATCGACCAGAAGCCCTACAAGGCGAAGGACCCGGGCGACACGATCCCGACGCACAATCCCGCGCTCAACCAGCGCGATGTCGAGGCGCAGAAGGCCGCCGGCCGCGAAGACTCTTCTGGCGGGCCGCCGATGTGGCTAGTGTACGTTCCCCCGGTCATCGCCCTGCTGGTGCTGATCAGGGTCATGATGGGCTCGGTGCCCGTGGTGTCCCGCCTGTCCCGGCTCCGCCGGCCCAAGGACTGACCCAACCCCGAGGAGTACCCGAAGTGACAGCCAAGACCGGCAAGAACGAGGCCGACGAGGTCGAGGCGGTCCCTGCCGAGGCGGAGATCGAGGAGACCCCGGAGGCCGACACCGCGGAGAGCCCGGCGCGCCCCGCCGCCAAGCGCAAGCGCCGGGTGCGGGTCATCGAGGTCATCGACGACGAGGACCTCGACGAGGTCCTGGAGGCCCTCGACGCCGAGGACGAGGAGGAGGACGAGCCCCCGGCCCGTTCCGCCGCCTCGGCGAAGCCCGCCGCCAAGAAGCGCCCGACCCGGATCGACCCCCCGGAGGAGGAGGTCGAGGAGGACGAGAAGGCGACGCCCGGCAAGAGCGCCGCCGCGACCTCCACCTCCGACGAGGGATCGCCCCGGCCCGGGATCTTCGGCCTCACCATGGTGCAGGCCGTCGTGGTCGTCGTCCTCGTCGCGCTGCTGGCGAGCCTCGCCATCTGGCAGGGGCGGAGCGCGAGCGGCCTGTCGTCCGAGGCGGACGAGCGGGAGGCCGTGCGCAAGGTCGCCGCCGCGTACGGCGACGTCGCGTTCAACTACAACGCGCAGAACTACCAGACGCAGGTGGACAAGGCCCAGAAGCTCATGGGCGGCGACCTGCTGGAGAGCTACAAGACCAACACCCTCACCCAGCTCGGCGAGACGTTCCAGAAGAACCCCGAGGCGGGCCTGTCGTCCAAGACCGACCAGGTGTTCGTCGGGAGCGTCGACGGCAAGTTCGCCAACGCCGTCGTCATGGTGGACATCGGCCTCAAGACGAAGGACGGCTCGACCACGGCCCCCGCCACCCTGCTCCGCCTCGCCCTCGCCAAGATCGACGGCGAGTGGAAGGTCACCAAGCAGTACGCGTCCGGCGGAAACGACCAGAACCAGGGCCAGGCCCAGGGCCAACTCCCCACGGCCCCGACCGCCGGCGCCTCCCAGTCCCCGAACCCGGAGACCAGCGAAAAGCCCGGCGACTGACCCCGCCACCCGCCCATGTTGACCTGCGGCGTGTTGTTGTTATCCGGCTTGCCATAACAACGACACGCCGCAAGTCGATGATGGGTCACCGCGGGTAGTGCTCGACCGCCGGCTGCTCGTTGCGGCGGGATGCCGAGCGCCCGCGACAGGCGAACTTCGGGACGGGGGTTGTTCAGCATGCTCCTCGGATGGTTAGGTAAGCCTAAGTTAGGCGAGCCTAACCTACGAGTCGAGGAGGGCCACGGTGCCGCCAGCGGAGACCACGCAGAGCACGGAGACCACGAAGGGGCCGACCGCGGCGGAGCGGGCGCGGACCCTCGCCTACGGCATCGCGGACGGCGTCCTCGTCACGCCGGGCGTCCCGTACGCGCCCGTCCCGGCGTACTCGACCGACCGGGACGGCAGGCCGCTGCTGCTCGTCCGCACCGCCTCGCCGGCCGCCGCCGCGCTCGCCGCCGAGCCCGACCTGCCCGCGACCCTGCGGATCTCCGACGTCGCCCCCGTCACGCTGGCCGACCGGGTCCGCGGCCGGGCCTGGCTGCACGGATGGCTCACCGAGGTCCCCCCGGAGGAACTGCGCGCCGCGGCGCTCCGGCTCTCGCGCGTCCACCCCCGTCCCGAGCTCCTCGACCTCGGCGACGAGCGCCGCGGACGCAGTGGCGAGGACGAGTGGACGATCCTCACGCTGGAGGTCGCGCAGGTCGAGGTCGACGACGCGTGGGGGAGCGCCACCCTGAAGCGGGAGGAGTACGCCGACGCCGCGCCCGACCCGTTCGTCGCCATCGAGGCCGGCATCCTCACCCACCTGGACTCCCGCCACCGCGACGAGCTGACGGGGCTGCTGCCCGCGTCCGTCCCGGCCGGGCCCGTCCGGCCGCTGGCGCTCGACCGGTACGGCATGTGGCTGCGCTGCTCCGCCCCGCCGGGCGCGACCACGTCGTTCGACCTGCGGCTGGCGTTCGCCGAGCCCGTCGGCGACCTGCACGGCCTGCGCCGCGTGTACCGCCGCCTGTTCGCCCGCGCCGCCCGCAGCGACCCGTAAGTAGAGCGACCCCTAAGTGGTACGTACGCCCGCGACCCTGAGTTATCCACATGATTTGGCCGTGTTCTCCCGGATGGCGGAGCGGTGCCCTTCCGGGTGATGCTCGTCTTGCCGGCCGGGACACAGGCCGTGACCGACCGGACGGCCCGATCACCGGTTCGCCCTCGCGGGGTGGGCGACCCGGTGAACGGGCCGCTTAGTCGTTCGCGGTCGCCGCGCGGGCCACTGGTCGGGATTGGCCGTTTTGCATGGGCGGTGCTGCGCCGCAGGGTGAAGGTATGACCGGACTTCATCCGCAGACCCGTGCCGTGCATCCGCCAGTGATCGTCCCGGAGGGCAGCGAACCCGTCGGGGTGCCCATCTACCAGGGACATCTGTTCTCGTTCGACAGCGGTGACGGGCTGGCCGCCGCGTTTCAGGGGCCGGACGAGGCGTTCTTCTACGGTCGGATGGGCAACCCGACCGTCCGCTCCCTCGAACGCGCCGTCACTGAATTGGAGGGCGGCGCCGGGGCACTCGCCACCGCGTCCGGCATGGGTGCGATCAGTGCCGTGCTGCTGGCGGTGCTGCGGAGCGGTGACCACGTCGTCGCGCAGTCCGCTCTCTACGGCGGCACGCACGCGCTCCTGCTGGACCTCGCCGAGCGTTGGGGCGTCGAGGTCACCTTCATCCCGGGCGACGACCCGGCCGAGGTGCGGGACGCGCTGCGCCCCGACACCCGTGTCCTCTACCTGGAGACGGTCGCCAACCCCACCACCCACGTGACGGACCTGCCGGCGTTCACCGAGGCCGTCCGCGGACGGGACGTCCTCACTGTGGTGGACAACACCTTCACCCCGATCCTCTGCAAGCCCATCGACCATGGGGTCGACGTCGTCATCCACTCGACGACGAAGTACCTCAGCGGCCACGGGGACGTCGTCGGAGGGATCGCGGTCTTCGCCGACTCGGCTGTGCACCACCGCGTCTGGAAGCACTCCCTCGAACTGGGGACCGCCGCCGCGCCGTTCGCCGCGTGGCTGACCATCCGGGGCCTGGCAACGCTGCCGATGCGCGTGGCCCGGCAGAGCGCGTCCGCGCTGGACATCGCCGGACGCCTCGCCGCGCACCCGTCCGTCACCCGCGTCCACTACCCGGGGCTGAGCGACCACCCGCAGCACGAGGCGGCGCGCCGGCTGCTGCCGGACGGCGCGGGCGGCGTCCTCGCGTTCGAGCTCGCCGGCGGGCGGGACGCGGGCGGCACGTTCTCCGAGGCCGTCCGGCTCATCGGGCTCGGCCCGTCGCTCGGCGCGGCCGTGTCGCTGGTCATGCATCCCGCGAGCACGTCCCACCGGCAGATGGACGCCGCGTCCCTCGCCGCCGCCGGCATCGGCGAGGGAACCGTGCGGCTGTCCATCGGCCTGGAGCACCCCGACGACCTCTGGGCCGACATCGAGCAGGCCCTCGCCAAGGCCGCCTAGAGGTAGAAGCCGGTCGCGGACACCGGGGTCTCCTCGGTGTCCGGACGGCGCTCGCCCTTGCGGAGCGCCGCGAGCTCGGCGAGCGTCGCGCCCTCCGCGCCGATCTCGTCCGGGGAGGCGTCGGTGCCCTCCAGCCACGCCGCGGCCTCGGCCTGGGTGAGCCGCCCCACGTCGATCTGCGCGAGGCACCGGCCGGGGCGGACGACCGCCGGGTGCAGCCTCGCGAGGTCCTCGTTGGTGGTGATGGCCACGAGGACGTCCCGGCCCTGCCCGAGCATGCCGTCGGTGAGGTTGAGCAGCCGCGACAGGCCCTGGCCCGTCGACTGCTTGGCCTCACCGCGGATCAGCTCGTCGCAGTCCTCCAGGATGAGCAGCCGCCAGCGGCGGTTCTCGTCCTCGTCGTTGCCGACCGCCACCTCCATCAGGTAGCTGGGCGTGCCGAACAGCGCCTCCGGGTCGAGGACGCAGTCGGACTGGCACCAGCCGTTCCACGCGCGGGCGAGGGCGCGCAGCGCGGTGGTCTTGCCGGTGCCGGGCGGGCCGTGCAGGAGGAGCAGCCGTCCCGGGACCTCCGGGCCGGTGAGCCGCATCACGTCGTCGAGGGCCTCGGCGACCGGCGCGGTGTAGTTGCGCCGGATGCCGTCCCACGGGTCGGCGGTGATCGAGCGCTCGCTGCGTATCGGGCCGTGCGTGCCCATGTGCCAGAAGCCCATCTCGACGCTGCTGTCGTCCACCTTCGGCGGCTCGGTCGCGTCCTGCACCGACGCGTCGAGGACGCTCTCGGCCAGTTCCTCGGTGACCGCGGAGACGGCGACGTAGGCGACGCCGTTCCGCCACCGGTTCGTCAGCAGCGTCCAGCCGTCGCCCTCGGAGAGGACCGACTCCTTGCCCTTCTCGTGCGCGGCCCGCACGACCCTGGCGCCCTCCGGGCGGAGCGGCGCGTCCGCGCGGACGTGCTCCAGCCGCGTCGAGCGCGACCAGGGCTGCTCACCGGACGCGAAGGGGCGCAGCGACAGCACGTCCATCACGTCGGCCGGCGAGTTGCCGTCGCTCAGGTTGAAGACCACGGGCAGCGTGGACTCCGGCCCCGGGTCGGTGATGTTCTTGCGCGGTTCGACGAGATGCAGAACCTCCTGCGGCCTCTCCTGCGACATGGTCATGCCACAAATGATCAGGCGCGCCGGCGGATCGCGTCCACCGAATTAGCCCCGGCCGCGTCAGGCGTCCTTCTGCGACTCCCGGGCCTCGCGGGCCTCGCGGGCGGCCTTGCGGGCCTCGGCCTCCTCGAGGTCGAGCTTCGCGGCCTCCTCCGGCGTCGGCGCCGTGCCGCCGAGGTAGGCGGGCTGCCACCACGTCTCGTCCTGCCGCGGGACGTCGGGGTACTCGCGCTGCGCCCGCTCCAGCAGCTCCGACATGCGGGCGTGCAGGTCGCGGGTGACCTGCTCGTAGTCGTCGCCGCGCTTGGGGTACATCGGCTCGCCGACCAGGATCGTCACCGGCACGTTCCGCTGCAGCAGCCGCCGCTTGCGGCCCTTGGTCCAGAGCCGCTGCGGCCCCCAGATCGCCACCGGCACCAGCGGGACCTTGCCCGCCACCGCCATCCGCACCGCGCCGCTCTTGATCTCCTTCACCGTGAACGAGCGGCTGATCGTCGCCTCCGCGAACACCCCGACGATCTCCCCGCCCTTCAGCGCCTTCAGCGCCGCCGCGTAGGACGAGGCGCCCGCGTTGCGGTCCACCGGAATGTGATGCATGCCGCGCATCAGCGGCCCGCCGATCCGGTTGTCGAAGATCTCCTTCTTCGCCATGAACCGCACCAGCCGCTTCGCCGGGTGCGCGGCGAGGCCCGCGAAGATGAAGTCGAGATAGCTGACGTGGTTGCTGACCAGCACCGCGCCCCCGGTCTTGGGGATGTGCTCCGTCCCCTCCAGACGGAACTTCACGTTGAGGGCCTTGAACAGCCCGAGTGCCGTCTTGATCACCGGCGGGTACACGATTTCGGCCATGGGAGCACCGTACTTGAGCCGTTCATGATCAGCGAGTGCCCCCGGGGATCGCGATGGATCCCACAACGGGGCCGAACTCTGAGAAGGTGGGATAGACGTGATCCGCTGATGGGTGAAAGGGGATGAGCACTCTATGGAACCGTTGGACGCGGCGGCGGACGTGCACGCGCTCATCCGCGACGTGCTCCCCGCCCTGGCGCCCAGCGCCTGGTTCGACTCCGGCACCTCCGAGGTGGTGCTCCCCGTGGGCCGGTCGGAGGCGCGGGCCTCCAGCTGGACGGTGCTGGAGCGCTGCTCCCGCGAGCCGCGCTCGGCGTGGCCACGCGTCGTGGACGAGTGGGTGCGCGAGGTCGGCGACCGCGCGTTCCTCGCGGTCGGCGAGATGGAGCTGTTCGGCGACGTCCGGGAGCTGCTGCGGCTGCGGATAGTGCCGAAGCTCGCGCCGGGCGACCGCGAGGGCCTCGTCGTCGTCCCCGCCGGCGACCACTTCGACGCGATGGTGATGATCGAGCACCCGCGCTACGGCGGGCCGCTGACCAAGGCCCGCGCCGGCCTGCTCGGCCTGCACAAGCTCGGCTATGTGATGACGAACACCCATGACCGCGAGCTGGCCGACGTCGCCGTCCGCGACCAGCCGCTGCTGCCGGGCCGCAACGTCCGCGTCGTCACCAAGCCGGGCAGCCGCTACGTGTCGGCGCTGCTCAGCGAGGTCGACCAGTTCCTCCCGGGGCCGAACGAGCACGGCGCGCTGGTCGGCGTCCCGTGCCACAGCACGCTGCTGCTGTACCCGATCACGTCGACGGCGGTCCGCGAGGTGCTCCCGGTGTTCTCCGACGTCGTCCGCGAGATGCACGCCGACGCCGACGACCCCTGCGCCCCCGGCGTCTACTGGAGCCACGGCGAACGCCGCCTGACCCC
>NZ_SMKB01000399.1:0-3645 GCF_004348575.1 Actinomadura sp. 7K534 | reverse complement strand
GGGGAAGGGTCCTTCGCGCTGGTGGTCTGCGACGTGGAGGCGATGCAATCGATGAGTGAGACCTCGACACTGCCCACGACCGTGGTCCGGCCCGGTGACAAGCGGTATCCGGCGCTGAGCCGCGGGTTCAACCAGCGGTGGATCGCCGAGCCGGAGTATGTGCGGCTGGTGCGGATGCCCGGGGAGGCGCGGGCGGCGCTGGCGGAGGCGGTGAACGAGGCCCCGGCGGACCCGGAGCGGACGCGGATCACGGTGAAGGCCGGCGGGCATTGCTACGAGGACTTCGTCTGCGGCAAGGACGTGCGGGTCATCCTGGACGTCAGCCCCATGTACGGAGTCTCGTACGACGGCGATATGCAGGCGTACTGCGTCGGGGCGGGGGCCACGAACTGGCACGTCTACAGCCACCTGTATCCGCTCAGCGGGAAGACGCTGCCCGGTGGCTCCTGCTACTCGGTGGGGCTCGGCGGGCACATCCCGGCGGGCGGGTTCGGGCTCCTGTCCCGGCAGCACGGCCTCACCGTCGACTACCTCTACGCGGTGGAGGTGGCGGTAGTCCGGGCCGACAAGACGGTCAAGCTCGTCGTCGCGAGGCGGGACGACAAGGACGAGCGCCTACGGGACTTGCTGTGGGCGCACGCCGGGGGAGGGGGCGGGAACTTCGGTGTCGTCACCCGGTTCTGGTTCCGGGGGCTGCCCGAACCGCCGAAACAGGTGCTGCTGACCGCCCTCGCCTGGGACTGGGAGGACTTCACCAAGGACGAGTTCACCGCGCTCGTGACCGCGTACGGGGAGTACTTCCGCGACCATCAGGACGCGTCCACGGCGCCCGGCAAGCTGTTCGCTCTGCTCAAGCTCAACCATGTGAGCAACGGCCAGATCGGGCTTCTCGCCCAGGTCGACGTGGACGATCCCGACGGGTCGCAGGCGATGACCGACTTCATCGAGGCGGTGGACGGCCGGATCGGTCCGGCGGCGACGAAAATGCGGTCGGTGATGGGCGAGCATTTCGTCCACATGGACATTCCCAGGGTGATGCCGTGGCTTACGGCCACCCAGGCGCTGAACGCGAGCGGGGAGAACCGCTGCGGGAAGTACAAGTCCGCCTACCTCAGTAAGCCGTTCACCGGGCAGCAGATCGACGCGATGTGGGCCTACCTCGGCAATGAGGAGTACACCGACTACGTCAACAAGCAGGCGCTCATCCAGGTCGACTCCTATGGCGGCGCCGTCAACCGCCCTCTGCACGACACGGCGGTCCGGCAGCGCGACTCCATACTGAAGCTCCAGTACCAGGTCTACTGGACGAGGCACGATCCTCAGGAGGACGCCCACCTCGCGTGGATCCGCGACACCTACAAGGCGACGTTCGCCGGGACCGGTGGCGTCCCCATCGCCGACGGTGATGTCACGGACGGTTGTTACATCGGGTATCCGGACACCGACCTGGACGACGAGCGCTGGAACGGCTCGGACCAGTCGTCGGAGACGCTCTACTACAAGGACGCCTGCGCGAAACTACAGGAGATCAAGCGGTACTGGGACCCGCTGAACGTATTCCGGCACGCGCAGTCGATCCGTCCATGACGCCCCGTGTGACGGGGGACACGTGACGTGGCGTGACGGTTCATCTCGCCTTTATTGCATTCGCTGACCAATACTTGCGGGTGTGACGAAGGGGACAGTAGTTTCGTCGGGCGTGTGGATTGGAGCATCGGGCCGCTGCGGCCCGGGCCGGCTGGGGAGTCCATGAAGAAGCGTACCGACAGGAAGATCGCCATCGCGGGCACCGCGGCGGCGGCCGTGCTGCTGCCCGCCGTCATGGTCGGCCTCGCGCAGGCCGGCGTGGGCGTCCCGAAGAAGTTGTCGGACGCCGTCGGCGACTCCGAACCGGTGCCCTCGTTCGGCCCCGCGGCGCAGCCGTCGGCGCCGGGCACCGCCCCGCAGCCGACGAAGTCGGCCAAGCCGGTGAAGCTGCCCGACGTCCCGGCGGGCACCAACCCGTTCCGGACGGGCGGCGGCGCCCCCGCGCCGAACGACCCCGACACCAACGCGGGCAAGCGCGGCCAGAAGCCGAAGCTGCCCGCGGGCATCGGGTCCGGCAAGTACGCCAAGGCGCCCAACGGCGCCACCATCACCGGCGTCAAGAAGATCAACTCGCGGATCTTCGACGTCGAGATCGCGTCCCCCGCGCTCGGCGCGAAGGTGAAGACGCGCGTGATGGTCCCCAAGGGGTGGAGCGCGAATTCCACCAAGACGTGGCCGACCGTGTACGCGTTCCACGGCGGCAACAACAACTACACGTCCTGGACCAAGGACTCCGACATCGAGCAGACCATCGGCCCGTACAACGCGATGGTCGTCATGCCCGAGGGCGGCTGGAACGGCTCCTACGCCAACTGGTACAACGGCGGCAGGGGCGGCATCCCGCAGTGGGAGAACTTCCACATGCACGAGGTCATCCCGCTGATGGAGCGCAATTTCCGCGCCGGGGCGACCCGCGCCGCGATCGGCCTGTCGTCCGGCGGGCAGGGCGCCATGATCTACGCCGAGCGGCACCGCGGGACGTTCAAGTACGCCGCGTCCTACAGCGGCGCCCTCAACATCAGCGCGCCCGGCATGCCGGTCATCCTCACGGCCATGAACCGCGAGTCGGGCACGTCGATCTGGGGCGACCCGATCACCGCGCGGAGCAACTGGCGCGAGCACGACGCGACCGTGAACGTCGCCAAGCTCAAGGGCATCGGCGTGTACGTCTCGTCCGGCAACGGCGAGCCGGGCCCGTACGACAACCCGGACACGCCGCCGCAGCACGCGGGGCGGATCGGCGAGCAGCTCTCCGGCGTGATGGCCCAGAACTTCGTCGCCGCCGCCAAGCAGGCGGGCGTCCCCGTCACCGCGAACCTCTACGGGCCGGGCATGCACAACTGGAAGTACTGGAAGCGCGAGCTGAAGCGCAGCTGGCCCGCCATCGCGGCCGCCATCGGGGCGCGCAAGTCCTGACCGCGCTCGTGACCCCGCCGATTCACGTGTCCTGCGTCACGCCCGGCCCGCGAGATCGCCGAAACGCGCGCGGCGCACCGCCGTCCCTGTGACGATGGAGGGCATGACAGGAAGTGATGGTGCGGCTCTCGCCGGTGACCTCCCCCCATCCCTGTCGGCCGCGGCGCGCCCGCCCCGGCTCGGCGACGAACTGGCACGGCGGACCCGCCCCGTCGTCCTCTGGTACGGCTCGACGTACGGGGTGCTGGAACGGGTCCCCGGCGGCTGGATGATGTCGGGGATGGAGCGGATGTCCCCGCAGGACGCCCGCGACTCCCTCGCCTGGTGGTTCCGGAACATGGCGCGGTTCCACGCCACCGGCGCGGACCGCACGGCCTACCAGGACGGGGCCGTGCTCCTCGAACACGGGCACCTCGACGAGGTGACCGTGGCCGGTCGGGTGTTCCGCGTCGTCCGCGCCGACAGGTTCTGCCGGTTCGGCCTGGACGGCCCCGAGCCGCCGCGCCCGACCGATTTCGACGCGCGCTGAGCCGGAGCGCGCCGGGTCAGGCCGTGTCGGCGTAGGCGGGGCGGTGCTACTGGACCGAGTCGGCGAGCTGGTCGGCGAGTGCCGCCAGCTCCGGGTCGTGCTCGCGGACGGCG
>NZ_SMKB01000398.1:0-3684 GCF_004348575.1 Actinomadura sp. 7K534 | reverse complement strand
GCGAGGGCGGCCACGGGGCGACCCGACCAGAAAACTGGCCGAGCCGATAAAGGCACTGGCTTTTAACACGCTGTTGAGTTCTCAAGAAACGGACACCCACCGCGCCGAACCCCGCTCCCGCGGACCCCGGCTCCGGGGCAACCCTTCTAACTTACCTGGTTCCCCGCGCCTGTCAAGCCGATCAACCAAGATCTTTTTGACGGACGAACGGTTCACCATCCCCCACGCGACAACCAGCCCACAGGCCAGAAGACCTGAAGAAGATCATTTCGTAGGAGGTGCCCTACGGGCCGGCCACCGCTCGGTGTCCTGCACCCCGTCTGGGCTTGCCACTCCAGAGTACCCCGGCTCAGAGCAAGCTGCGAACCGTTTTCCTCTTGTTGGCTTCCCCGGGGCCGTCCGCCTTGATGGCGTCCCGCATCCCTCGGGGCATGAGAGAGATTAGGCACCCGCACACCGTCCGTCAAATCGGCTCGTCCCGCACGCTCTGCGGCCTTGATGTCCCCGCTCACAAGGGCTCCGGCGTCCTCCGTCCAAGCCCGCTGGCGGGCCCCCACGCTCATGCCGAACAGCGGACACCGACCGACAACGTCCGGATGCCGAAGATCGAGCCGACCGAGCGATGTGACCACCTGCGTTTGCAGCTGCTTGGTGGTCCGGTGGCCGATGTGTGGAGTCTGCGTGTCGGGTAGATGTCCGCTATGCCCAGAGCGCAGATCAAGGACGAGAAGACGTACCAGAAGCTCCGTGACCGGGGCGAGAGCAAGGAGAAGGCCGCGCGGATCGCGAACGCGTCTGCGGGCCAGGGCAAGAAGAAGGTCGGCCGTAAGGGCGGCAAGAGCCCCTCCTACGAGGACTGGACGAAGGACGAGCTGCTGAAGCGCGCCCGGGAGATCGGCGTGGAGGGA
Organism: Actinomadura sp. 7K534; assembly: GCF_004348575.1. Lineage (NCBI taxonomy): Bacteria > Bacillati > Actinomycetota > Actinomycetes > Streptosporangiales > Thermomonosporaceae > Actinomadura > Actinomadura sp. 7K534. Next base: position 2,776 of record NZ_SMKB01000398.1, on the reverse strand, counting down.
CGTTCCACGATGAACAAGTCGCAGCTGGTGGACGCCCTCCGCAACCACTGAGCCGACCCTCGACTCGGCGGCCGGGACGCACGGCCGGCAACGGCCGGCCTGAAACCGCGGCCCGTCCCGCTCCTCAAGCCGTGAAGAGCCGCATGCCTTCGGGACGTGGATGCCGACCTGATCTGACCCCAGCCCTCATCGCCCACGTCCTATTTGCAACGACGCCGCCGCGTGCGCCGGCGGTGCGATCCGCCGGAGCCCCGCCGGGGAAGGGAAACTCATGAACGCGGTCGTCGACACCGCACGCAGGGAGAAGGAGCAGTACACCGGCGGAGCGGACCGTCCGCTCGGCTCGTACCTCGCCACCCTCGCCGTCTACGGGCTGACCACGGGGACGATGGTGCTCCTGGGGCGGCGGATGCGCGACCGGGCCCCCTCCGTAGGGCTTTCCGACCTGGCCTTGATGACGATCACGACGCACAAGGTCTCCCGGGTCATCGCCAAGGACCCGGTGACAAGCCCGCTGCGCGCCCCGTTCACCCGCTACTCGGGGACGGCGGGGCCGGCCGAAGTGGCGGAGGAGGTGCGCGGGAAGGGCGTGCGGCACGCCGTCGGCGAGCTGGTCACCTGCCCGTTCTGCATCGCCCAGTGGGTCGCGACGGCCTACAGTGCCGGGCTCGTGTTCGCACCGCAGGCGACGCGGCTGGCGGGCGCCACGATGACGGCAGTCGCGGGGTCGGACTGGTTGCAGCTCGCGTACGCGCGGCTCCAGCAGGCCGCCGAGGGCTGAGCCTCAGCGGTCACATTATTTACGTTTGCCCCAAATAGGACGGGTACGGCCCCTCCATGGATCTGTCATTCCTCAAAACGCTGTACCAACGTCCGGGCCCCTATGCGTCGGTGTACGCGGACCTCTCCCGGACCACCGAGGACGCGTCCAAGGCCGTCGAGCTGCGGTGGCGGGCGCTGCGCGCGGACCTGGAGGAGCAGGGAACTCCGGAGGACACGCTCCGCGCGATCGAGCAGACCATCGACGAGGAGATCATCCGCCGCCGCTCCGAAGGGCTGGTGCTCTTCGCGGCGGACGGCAAGGTGGTGCACCTGGAGCGACTGGCCGACCCGCCCCCGACCACCCAGGCGACCCTCGCGCCGCTTCCCGACGTACTGCCCTACCTCGCTCAGCGCGGTGAGAGGTTCCCGCATCTGCTCGCCGTCGTCGACCGCCGCGGGGGCGCGATCGACTGCGTCACCGCGGACGGACGGCGTCACCACATCGACGTGCAGGGGGACGAGGACTACCCGATCCGCAAGACGAAGGCGGGCGATTGGAACCAGTCGCGGTTCCAGCGCTCGTCGGAGAACGTCTGGAAGCTCAACGCGAAGAAGGTGGCGCGCGAGATCGACCGCATCGCCGACATGTGCGGCGCCGAGGCCATCGTCATCGCGGGCGACACCCGCGCCCGTACGGCCGTCCTGGACGAGGTCTCCGAGTACGTCCTGGCGCGCACCGTCGAGACCGACAAGAACACCACGGTCGACGACCCCGACCTGGACGCGGAGCTGCAGCGCGTTCTGGAGCTGAAGACGACCGAGCGGATCATGACCGTCGCCGAGCGCTTCGACCGCGAACTCGCCAACGGCGAGCGCGCCGTGGAGGGCTTGCCCGCCACGGCCAAGGCCGTCCGCGAAGGCCGCGTCGAGACGCTCCTCCTGGACGACGACCTGGATTCGAGCGCCCGCCTCTGGGTCGGCCCCCATCCGGCGCATATCGCCACCACCGCCGAAGAACTCCGTGACGAGTTCGGTGTGAGCGACCCCCGGGAGGTGAAGGCAGACGCCGCGCTGGTCAGGGCTACAGCCGCCACCGACGGCGAACTGGTGGTCCTACCGTCGAACGGCGGCCCGGCGCAGAACGTCCACGTAGGCGCCGTGCTGCGCTTCACCGCCTGACGCACGACCCCCGAGGCCGCTACGAAATGACGAAGGAGTGGCGGCCCGCGTTCTCCGCGGGCTCACCACTCCCAACTCGTTCGTGGAGCTATGGGGATTCGAACCCCAGACCTCCTCCATGCCATGGAGGCGCGCTACCAACTGCGCCATAGCCCCGCGATCGAGGAAAAGCTTAGTGCACGTTGGGACCGCTCGGGACGCGGGCCGCGGTGGAACTTCCGCCGCGGCCCGTGCGGCGTCTCAGCGCTGCCCCGAGGTGTCGGACTGCGGGTTGTTCGTCGCGACGTACGTGGCGAGGTTCTGGATCAGCTCGGCCGGAAGGCCGAGGAGGGCGTTCTGCTGGGCGGGCCGGCCGGGCTCGGTGAGGTGGGCGCCGTTCGGCTCGTCGGCGTGCGCGTTCTGCTGCGTCACGCCCTCCGGCGCGCTCGCGATGCTGATCGAGCAGAGCACCCGGCCGAGGTCGGGCTGGTTCGGCAGCAGCTTGAAGTAGGACAGGATCTGGACCGCCTGGGTGCAGTCCTGCTCGCTGTAGGTCGCCTCGGTCTGGGGCGGCGGTGCCTCCTCCGCGGACGCGGGCGCGCCGATGGCGGTGACGGTCGCCGCGGCCAGCGCGACGGGAAGGAGCCTTACGGCCATACGGCTCATCATGGGTCAGCCTCATTTCGATCATGCATCGCCACCCGAGGCTGTTCCCTCATGATCGACAAGGTGAAGCGCCGCAGGACCGAAAGGTAGCCGCCACCATGGCGAACCTTTAGCAGAGCCCCGTACACGGACGCCCAGCAGCCAGGCCGCCTGCACGGCCTCAGTGACCTCAACCGCCGGGGGGCGTGGG
>NZ_SMKB01000397.1:0-3688 GCF_004348575.1 Actinomadura sp. 7K534 | reverse complement strand
GCGTGGTCCCGCCGCGGGCGGGGACGGAACAGCGGGAGAGGTTTTGGCTGTTGAGGTGGGCGACGCCGCCCCGGAATTCGAGCTGAAGGACCAGCACGGCACCCCGGTGAGGCTGTCGGAATTCCGCGGCGAGAAGAACGTCGTCCTGGTGTTCTACCCGCTGGCGTTCAGCGGCGTCTGCACCGGCGAGCTGTGCCAGATCAGGGACGAGCTGCCCACGCTGGGCGGCGACGACGTCCAGGTGCTGGCGGTCTCGGTCGACTCGATGTTCGCGCTGCGCGCCTGGGCCGACCAGGAGAAGTACCTGTTCCCGCTGCTGTCGGACTTCTGGCCCCACGGCGGGACGGCGCAGCGTTACGGCGTGTTCGACGAGGGCAAGGGCGTCGCCGTGCGCGGCACCTTCATCATCGACACCGAGGGCGTGGTCCGCTGGAAGGTCGTCAACGCGATCCCGGACGCACGCGACATCGACGAGTACCGCAAGGCGCTCGCCGGGCTCTGAGCGAATCGGACCGGCACCGGCCGCGTGGCCGGAACCGGTCCCCGCACCCTTGGAGGTGTGATGCCCTGCTTCCGGTGCGGGGCGCGGCAGACCGACCCCGTGCGCGGCGCGAGCCCGTGGAAGCGCGGGGTCCGGGCGGACCGGCAGGTGCTGATCTGCCCCGGCTGCCAGGCCGTCCGCGACTGGGCGGACGATCTCGACCGCTGCTCGGCCTGCGGCTCGGCCGCCCTGGTGTGCCGGCTCGGCGAGGTCGAGTGCCGCGACTGCGGGCACACCCGGGAGGCCGCCCCCGCCGACCTCGTCCGTTCGGGCGCCCCGCCGGGCGGCTCCGCCGACGGCGACCTCTCCGCGGAGGTGGCCGCGGCCCTCAGCCGCGTCCTGAAACGCGGCCCCGCGCTCTGAGCACGGCGCTCCGAGCACGGCGCAAGCCCTTTCGGCCATGGCGGCCGTTCTCGCCGCCGTGCTCCCGATCCGCGCTCCATCACCGCGCCGACCACGGATTTCGTACTTGACGCGAAAATCCGCATCCTGCCACGCTGCCCGGATGCCGATCGTGCTGATGCAGCTGGTCAACCGGATCACCGGGCGCTCCTGGCGCGTGCCCGCGCTCGTCCTGGCCACGGCCTTCGTGGTGGGCTGGCTGCTGATGGCGCTGTTCGAGGAGCCCGGCGCCGACATCGCGAAGCCGCACGAGTACGTCTGGTACTTCCTCGTCAGCGGCACCACGACCGGCTACGGCGATCTGGCCCCGGCCTCGACCGGCGGGCGCATCGGCGGCGTGATCATCATCGGGGCGGGGCTGACCGCCGGGCTGGTGATGTTCGCCGAGCTGACTCTCTGGATGGGGAAGGGACGGACGATGAGGGCCAACGGCCAGGCGCGGCTGCACCTGAAGCGGCACATCGTGATGGTCGGCTACCACCGTGACGGCCTGCGGGCCATCATCGGCCAGATCCGCGCGGACCGGGAGTTCGCCAAGACTCCCGTCGTCGCGGTCTTCTGGCCGGACGAGCTGACGGGTGAGAATCCCGATCCGGACCTGTACGACGTGGTGGCCTTCGACGAGACGGCCTACGAGCGCGCGTGCCTGGAGGCCGCCAGGACCGTGGTGGTCGTCGGGCACACCGACGACGAGACCGTCCGGGTGATGCTGGGCGTGGAGGCGTACCTGCGGCGCAAGGGCGATCCGGCCGTCCACCTCCTGGCGGGGGTGCACGAGGGCAACCGCCGCGTGGAGATCACCGAGGCGCTGCGGCTGATCGGCGCGGACATCGAGCCGGTCGACATCGACGACTCCGCCGTGGTGGCGGCCGCGATCCGCAACCCGGGGATCGCCGCGATCTACCACAACCTCGCCAGCACCCTGGACGCCGACGGCGCCCTGTACCGGGTGAACATCCCGGAGGACGCCGGCGAGTGGTCCCGGATGGACGTCGCGATCTTTCTCCTGCGGCGCGGCAGCACCCTGCTCGCCGTCGGTGAGTCGCATCGCCCCGACACCACGTTCCGGCTGACCGCCGCCCCGGACGAGATGATCCGCGGCGGCCAGGCCCTGGCGGTGGTGGCCCGTACCCGTCCCGATGTCCCCTGGCACGAGCTGTGAAGGGCCGGGAGGGCGCCCGCGCGCCCGCTGGGGCGCCCTCCCGGGTGCCGCGTCGCGCGCGGCCCGGAGCACAGGTCCGAGGCTCCGGGGCCTCCCCGCGCGCTCGCGGGGTCAGGCCGCCTGCCGGTGGTCGGCGTCCAGCAGGTGGTAGAGCAGCAGGAGCTGCGTGATGGCGAGGGGGTCGCTGGTGCCCGCGTCGCCGAGGTGGCCGAGGACCCCGGGGTCGGGGAGGGCCGTGCCGGCGCGCGGGCCGAGGTGTTCCAGTATGGCCTTCTTGACGACCTGCGACTCCTCCGGGGAGACGTATCCGTGGACGTGCAGCGCGTCGACGGGGCGGCCGTCGGTGTCGCGGTGCAGGCGCAGGTGCATGGCCGTCTCGGTCCGGTCGGCGCCTACGCCGACGGGGCCGCTGTCCAGGACGTCCGCCAGGTCGGGGTGGTCGATCGTGGGGCGGAGCAGCAGCTCGGCGGACAGCGGGGTGCCGGGCGGGTCGAGCCTCCCGGCGACGGGCGCGAACCGCACGACGATGTCGGCGTGCTTGCGCTGCGGACGGATGTAGGCGGCGCTCTCGGGCTCGCGGCGGTCGAGCTCGGCCATGACCTGCTCGGGCGTGTACCCGCGTTTGGCGCAGTCGCGGCGCACCTTCCACGAGTGGCGCAGCGGCTCCGGCGGGTCGAGGTAGACGGTGATGTCGAAGCAGGCGCGGGCCATCCGGGTGTGCAGCGGGAGCAGCCCCTCGACGATCACGAAGTCGCGCGGCTCGACCAGCTCGGGGCGGACGAGTTCGCCGGTGGAGTGGTCGTAGACGGGCTTGAGGATCGGCTCGCCCATCGACAGCAGCTGCAGGTGCTGCTCCATGATGTCGATGTGGTTGCAGTCGGGGTGCAGCGCCGTGAACGGCTTCCCGGCGCGTTCGGCGCGGTCGTAGCGGTGGTAGTCGTCCACGCAGACCGCCGTCATCCGGTCGGCTCCCAGGCACTGGACGAGCCCCCTGGTCAGGGTGGTCTTGCCGGCGGCGCTGTCGCCCGCGATGGCGAGCATGACGGGGCGGCGGCCCGCTCCCCGCGCCCGGAGCATATGCACGATCCGATGGGGCACCTTGCTCCTCCGTCCTGCGGAAACCGGTTTTCGTCTAGGAGAGTACGGGGTGGACGGCGGGTGACACTTCCCCCATCTAGGGGAGTGCAGGGGTGAAACGGCGGAGGAAGCCTCCGCATCTGTGCCCGGGTCGGCCTACTGGTGAGTAGCTTCCGGTTGTTATCGTGCGGGAATGAGCAGCGTCCCCGTACGCGTCGTCCTGGTCGACGACCACGAGATGATCCTCGCCGGGCTGCAGGCCATGCTGGCCGGGTTCTCCGGGCGCGTGCGCGTCGTCGGGCAGGCGGGGACGGGGGACGACGCCGCCCGGCTGGTCACCACGCTGCGTCCCGACGTCGTCCTGCTGGACGTGCGGCTCGGGCCGGAGAGCGGCCTCGACCTGTGCCGCCGGATCACCGGGCACGTCCCGGAGACCCGGGTGGTGTTCCTGTCGGTGTACGACGACGAGCAGTACGTCTTCGAGGCGCTGCGGGCCGGGGCGGGCG